>MUCU01000048.1 GCA_002817055.1 SAR202 cluster bacterium Io17-Chloro-G7
GCCAAGATAGCCTAGCTAATTTCCGGAAATTCCTGCAAGACCCTCATATCCCTTGCAACGACGCTCCCTTAACAATCGTCGGACAGACTCCTAGGAGGCAATTTTAGGTTAAGAGGGAGATTCCGGCTAGTGGCATAAACACGCTTCAAGTTTGTGTGTCCATATGTGTCGAATCTTGGTAATTTCCTGGTTTCGCTACCTAAAATCGGAATTACCGTAACCGTGGTCTGCGCCGCTCGTAATAGACGGGCGGCGAAAATACCTAAGGCCACTGGAATTTTGCGTAATGGCCGTTCTTTCCGTTGTTATCCCAGCTCATTCCGTGGTCAGTGTAGGTATTGCCGGTGCCTCTGGCCATTACCAGTGAGGGCGCCCACGGACGCCAATTCTCCAAACGCATAGGCTCCGTCTGATTTTCCCGGACGATGCCCTCGACGTTGAAGCCCATGATTTGGGGTATCGACACGCTGCGGGCAATCCCTTCTGCTTTGTAGGTGATGGGTACGTATTTAATCCCCAGGTAATTGGAGGTCAGGGACATCCAGCGCTCCATGGGGCCACCGATGTCTCCAGAGAGAATGCTACCCATGATTGCCCTTTGGTCCAGGCCTGCTCGTTCGTCAAGGTAAATCGCCATGGTCCAGTTGGGGTCGCTCATCTTCCCCGGCACATACATCACAACTACGAAACTCAAGCCGTCTAGGCCCACGCCGCTGTGTTCCCCGTCCTCAATATGAAATGCGAATGCCATATCGCAGTGCCCCTCGGTGGGGTCCTGAGGCGTACCGGGTAAAAGGCAAGGGCACAGCACCTCGCAGTTACAGTTCTCAAAGTACTCCCCACGAAGATACCATTGCTGCACTGAAGTCATCACCTCTCCTAGAGCGCCAGCAGCCGCTGAGCGTTGCCACTGTTGATCAGTTCCCGCTCGCCTTCGGTGCAGGCCAGATTGTCTATCATCACGTTGTATTCATTAAAATGGGCGAAGGGGTGGTCGGTGCCGTAGAGCAGTTTTTCCGGACCGTAGAGCTTATAGCAGTATTCCAGCACCTCGGGACTGTGGGCCACCGTGTCCACGTATATCTTGTCAAAGTAGGCATTGGCTGGCTGAGTAAGCTTTTCCCATTTTTCCGGCGGCGTCCAAGCGTCGATCATCCGCTCCACCCGACCTCGGATGTAGGGGACGAACCCGCCGGTGTGGGGCACGATCAACTTGAGGTCCGGTAATTCCTGGAAAAGACCGCTCATCATCATACGTATGGTGGCCAACGACGTGTCGAACATGTAAGCCATGCCGGGCATCAAAGGCCGCTGGTCGATACCGTTCAGGTTCAAAGGCGCGGTTGGGTGCATATCCATGGGCACGCCCAGCTCAGCCACGTGTTTATAGACGGGCCAAAATTCCGGACTGTCCAGCGTCTTCTGTTTGATGTTGGAGAATAAATAAATTCCTTTGAACCCCAGTTGGTTGATGCAACGGTCGATCTCCGCAATGGTCCGCTGGGCGCTGCCCCAACCCAGAGTGGCCCAAGCAGCGAATTTGCCTGGGTGTTGGACGATGACCTCGGCCAAGTGGTCGTTAATCCGGGAGGCCCAGTCGTCGGCTTCATCTCCTCCTAAAAGCTCGGGGCCGGGGATTCCGTGGCTGAGGACCGACATGTCGATGCCCAATTCCTCCATGGCCCGGAGCTTGGCATCCACGTCGGCATGCACCAGGGGGGAAGCGTGCCGGTAACCCCCTTGGCAACTTGTGAAATAAGTGCTTCCCTCCAGCACCCCTTGGGGCAGCGAACTGCGCCCGGCCAGGTACTTCAGGTAGTCCAGAAAAACCAGGTGACTGTGGACATCAATGCGCATGGACCCTCCGATTTTGGGACCAGTGTTGCCGCCACCGAAAAAACATTTTGCTAATCATTGGTTGGCAAGCATGACGACAGTAAACATGACGAAGCCAAAATCCCTCTGTATCCCCCTTTACGAAAGGGGGATACAGAGGGATTTCGTTCTCCATCGACCCCCATTACGAAAGGGGGATACAGGGGGATTTCGGACACCATCCACGTAGATTGGTTTATGTTTTCAACCGCCTATCCACCCTGTAGCGTGTTTTAATCTACCCGGCCAACGACCCCATGGGATCCCAGGCAGGCAGGACTATGGGCTCAAGCTCAAGAGCCGCCTGCAATTCGGCGGGCAGGTACTCTTTGGGCACGGCGATTTCAAACATGTACTCGGCGAACCAAGAGTCGTTCATCAGGAAGAAGCCCTTGTTCCCCACTTTGTCGTCCCAACTGTTCTCCACCCTCCAGCGGCGGGGGACGCCGTCCACCACGTCAACACCGGTGAACATCATGGCATGGGTCATGCTGGTTTGCTGATACTCCAATCTGGCGGCCTTATCCATGGAGAAGTCTGCGCCGTATACGCTGGCGTAGTCGAACAACTCCGCATCCCACAAGCCCAAGTCCCGGTGCATCTGCTTTCCGGTATCGCAGCCCATCCACACCGGTTTGCCGTCTTGCAACATGCGTAACGCAATATCCTTCATGACTTGAATGTCGATATTCAGGTACTTGATTGGGGGAGCGTCAACAACGTTCCCCAGGTAGTCCACGGTGAAAGTCGCCCCCACCGGGCTCGATCCTCTGGGGTCGTGGACCAAGCTAACGTAGTCGTCGATGGGCGTCGGCAAATACTTCTCGGCAAACTCCAAGGGCGTCAACTTCCCTGCCCGGGTGAACTCGCCGTCCTTGTCTTTCCACTGCCAGTCTATGGTGTTGGGCGGTGTGCCCAAGTGTATGCACAAAATGTCGTGGGCTACTTTCAGAACCTCGTGTTTAATCCGCCGCAACTCGTCCATGCCGGACTCATCCGCATAGGCCTCCCGGATTCTCTTTGCGCCCTGGCGCATCTGGTAATTCAGGCTGGCATTCATCCTCGCCGAATTGCCGGAGCTTTCGGTTTCTGGCATGGCAGTCTTGGGGACCACTCCGTGCTTGGCCACCAAGGCGGTGAACATGTCCCATTGGCCGCCGTCGGAAATCGGGTTCCTCAAGAGGAAGGCGACGGTACGGTCGTCCGAAGGCCGGTCGGCAGTCTCTATGATTGCTTCCAAGACAAAATTAGCCCGCTCCAGCTTGTCCCAGAACATAAGATAGTTCTGGCTAAACTCAAAGTCCTTCACGTTCAGTAATTTTCTGGTATCGGTCCGGCAAACATTTAGGCCAGCAAACATCCAGCACCGGCCCGACCTTGCCTGATTCGTCACCGACCAATCGTCCAGCATGATGGAGAAGGAATGGGGCGAATCGGAAACGATAGAGCGGCTCAAGGCCACATCGTTAACGTCGTGTTGGGTTACCACATTTTGTAATAGTTTCTTCGGGCCATCGGCCTCGAATCCCCGGCGGAACGCATCCAGAGATTCTAGGGTCAGTTCCCCAGTTCCTTGGGAAAAGCCACTGGTGTTTGCGGGAGTGTTGTCCATTTGCGATCACCTGGCGATTAAAATTTTTCCAATCAAGGTGGTTATTTTACCCTATGGGCGAGGGCCTGTGGGCAACACCGGCATCCCAGATACGAGGACTCAAATCCGCCGAGGCGTTTTTCTCGACACCGGCTACGTAAAAGGTTTAATATCCGCCTCATGGGGGAAGTTTTGGGAAACAGCCATCGATTTTCCCGGGCATCGATACTCCGGAAACTGGCTCAAGCCTATAATCAACAAGCCCATTATCAAACAGGGGGGGACGAAGCCGATATGAGTACACCAAACGAGCGCCCATCAACTTGGATTCAAGACCACATCAAGATCTATTTGGACAACCCTGAGGAGGGTCACATGTGGTCCGGCGCGCCTACGTTGTTGCTGACAACCAAAGGCCGCACCACGGGCGACCTTAACACAACGCCGCTAATTTACGGCCAAGACGGCGACCGCTATCTTCTGGTGGCATCCCGCGGCGGCGCTCCCAGAAACCCTGGCTGGTATCGGAACCTGGTCAAGAACCCCGATGTGGAGATTCAGCTGAAGGACGACCGCTTCCCGGCCCGCGCTCGCACCGCCACCTCGGAGGAAAAGGGCGCGCTCTGGGAGATCATGACTAAAATCTGGCCAGCGTACGATGAATACCAGACCAAGACCAGCAGGGACATTCCGGTGATAGTGGTGGAGCGTCAAGCTTAACGGAGTCGCCGCAAGGTGGGTATTGCTCAGCCACCCGGAACCAATAGTCCGGGAACCAATAGTCCGGAGGAAAATCATGGATCGCTCTGAAATCGCATTGCTGTCCGCTTCACAATTGGGGTCCGCCATTGAATCCAAACAGGTGTCACCAGTTGAGGCGGTGGAAGCCTACCTGGACCGAATTGACCGTATCGAGCCCAAAGTAAATTCATACATTACTGTGCTGGCCGACGACGCTCGGCGGGACGCCAAAGAGGCCGAAGCGCAGATTCAGCGCGGAGAGTACCGAGGGCCCCTCCACGGCATCCCCATCGCCGTCAAGGACCAGATTCATACCAAAGGTATCCGCACCACCGACGCTTCCAAGATACGGCAAGACTTTGTGCCGGAAGAGGACGCAACCGTGGTGGTCAACCTGAAAAACGCTGGCGCTATTTTGTTGGGCAAGCTGAACATGAGCGAGTTTGCCTTGGGCGACCCCCAAAGCTCCGCATTCGGCCCGGCCCGCAATCCCTGGGATTTGACGCGAAGTCCGGGGACATCCAGCAGCGGCTCGGGCGCCGCCACCGCCGCCCGGCTCTGCGCCACCTCTTTGGGCGAGGACACCGGCGGCTCTATACGGGGACCAGCGGCCTTCTGCGGCCTAGTGGGACTGCGTCCGACATGGGGTCGCGTCAGCCGTTACGGCGTGGATGGTGCAGGCTGGTCCGTTGACACCATCGGCCCAATTTCACGGACGACGGAGGATTGCGCAATCACCTTGGGTGGCATCGCCGGATACGACCCCAAGGACCCCTACACTCGCCAAATACCGGTACCCGATTATAGAAAGGCACTCACCGGCGATATTCGAGGCCTCAAGGTTGGCATCGTCCGTGAACTTTTTGATACCGAAGAATTGGAATTGAACCCGCTGCAGCGCGAGGCAGTCCTCGCCGCCGTCGGATTGTTGGGCGAGTTGGGAGCCGAAGTTAAAGACGTTTCGTTGCCTTTAGCCGCCCAATCGGGCTACATCACCCGCGCTATGACCCACGTAGAGCGGGTTAGCCTGCACCCGGACTGGTTGCGCCAGCGTCCCGAAGGGTATCACCACAACACCCGGGTAGCCTTTATGACCGGCAACCTGCTCCCAGCACAGGTCTATTACAAGGCGCTGAAGCTGCGGGACATGGTCCGCCAGCAGGTGTTGGAGTTGCTGGAAGATGTGGACGTATTGGTGCATCCTACCACCGGCGGCCCGGCGGATGTGATCAATCTTGAGGCAAGGGTGGGCAGCCAAGAGCAGGCCAAACGGGCTTTGGCCGCAGGGGCCTTTCGTGGTCCCTACACTCTAACCGGAGCGCCAGCCTTGTCTATCCTGTGTGGGTTCACGTCGGAGGGCGACGGCGCGCTCCCCCTGGCAATGCAGATCGCTGGCCGGCCCTTCGAAGAAGCGACGGTGCTGCGAGTGGCCCACGCCTACGAGCAAGCTTCCGATTTGTTTTCCAGAATACCGCCGGTGGCGCTAGAAGGGTAGGTGTCTGCGGGACGACGATGCCATTGTCAATTCCGGTGTTAATTCCGGGCTTGGTTCCGCCAGCGGGTGTAAAATGCCAGCTAGAAATTTCCCGATAGGAGCGCAAGATGGCCGTTGACGAGTTTGTGGAAGAATTGACCCGGAAGGTGGGAGAGGAAACCCATCTGAGCGATTGGTTAGCCGTTGATCAAGCCATGATCGGCGAATTCGCTGATGTGACGAAGGACCACCAATGGATTCATGTGGATGTTGACCGGGCAGCCAAGGAGTCTCCTTTTGGCAGCACCATCGCCCACGGCTTTTTGACACTGTCCCTCATCCCTCACCTGACCGGGGTGGTCGACCCCGACCGGCCAGCCTATCCCGATTTAAAGTTGGCGGTCAACTACGGTTTGAACCGGGTCAGGTTTCCAAGCCCCGTGCCTGCGAATTCCAAAGTTAGGACCCGGAGCAAGCTGGCTGGCGTGGACAAGATTAACGAAGAGTGCTTCCAAGTAGTCCAGGAAGTCACCATTGAGATAGAAGGCCAAGACAAACCGGCCTGCGTCGCCGAGGTCGTGCTCCGGTACTATTTCTAGGGCTAGGTAAACCCACAGCCAAGGTTGCCCGCCCTGTTTGATCGACAACGGGTCATTCGAAATTCGAGTCTGAGCCAATTCTGCAGCAATTCATTCACAGGAATAGGGTGAAACAACAAAACGCTCTGGTGTGGGCGGCCACCAATTGGTACCCCTACATGAATCTGGGCGCTCTGGTGGAGACCACCGAGTGGCTGAAACAGGTCTACATCGACACTGCAGAGGCGCCTTGGTGATCGATCCTAACCACCCCGCATTCACAAACTGGGTGGTTTATTTCTTGTCCGACAGGCTGTCCTCTAGAGGCTGACTGCTAGTTGACTCTTGTTCACAAGTTCGTCAGAATTTGTTGGCGGTAATACACGACTGATAATACACAGCAGTTCGGGAGGAAAATAATGACGCAAACAGCGACTTATACGGTGGAAGCTTTCGTTGAGGATGTAAAACGGATATTTGCTTCCACCAAAGATCCCTTGGCTCAAGCCCAAGGAGCGGCCAATCACTTGAAAGAATTGTTGGCGGTGCCGGGTTGGTTGGAAGAGAAGCTTAGCCTGCCTGAAGAAGGCGGGTTTGGCCGCTTCGATCTTCATCTTGATGAAGAACATGGACTTCCTGGACCGGGGTTCTGGCTGATGTGCTCCGTCCAGAAGGAAGGTCAAGAAAGCCCGGTACACGACCATGGAGTGGCCTGGGTGGTTTACGGCGTGTACAGCGGAGCCATCGAGCAGTCCAAATGGCGGTGGTTTTACAAGGGAGAAGGGGTTGAATCCACCCAAATCAAAAGGTTTGGCAGTTTTGTCCAGAAAGACGGCTCAACAGCGTTCTTCCTGCCTGGGGAAATTCACAAGACGCTAAACGTCGCCGGAGGACGGTCCGTGGTGGTGCGCCTGGAGTCTCAGAAACTGGACCGGGTGACCAGATACCAATACGACCCGAAAGACAACTCCGTCAAAGTGATGGACCGGTAGCCCACGCTTGGAGTGCCCCGACCTGGCGAAGTCCCTCAGGTCAGTTACCCAGTAAACAAAAAAATAGCCCGCCGTAAAATGAGGGGTAGTTTTTTTGACCAACAACCCAGTCGAGCTAATGAATTTACCATCGCCGTAATCCCTCATTAGAGGGATGCTTTGCGTCCAGTCAGGCTGATATCCTGAATTCCAGGACAGTTAACAGCGAGGAGGAGGTGGAATCATGACTAAGGATTTGCCGATTTCCTTCAATCCTGTTGTCCAAAATGACGAGGCATTAGACTAGAGCATTAGACAGGATGTTACGGATTGGGTGCTAGCAAAGTCGGGCGCAAATACTCTCCGTATCGACTTTGAAGATATGAACTGGTGGCTCCATTTCGTGATTGACGGGAAAGCCAGGCATCTCATGAACATCTAGTACTGGACACCGCAGTTTCTTTGCTGCGGAGGGGGTCAAGAAAATATCGCCGCAGGACGCTTTTCTCTTGACCCCGAACGACTCTGGTATGCTGGTCGGTTTAAGCTAACCCCCACCATGGCAAACATCTCCCGCCGAGCCCCATGACCTGACCTCTGTCAACCCGTGAACCGATGCTCACCTAATTAAACTTGGGCATCACCTCTTTCCCGAAAAGCTCCATGGACCGCATCACTTGTGCGTGGTCCATCGTGCCAAAGGACATGGCCGCTCCGAAATACCCGATGCCGTGGTCTTTCTCTAGCGTGCTTATCCACTGGACGCATTGGTCCGGCGTGCCGAAGTAAGTGTTGTTCTCCAACTCCCACTCGTAGGTGGGTGGAGCCTCTGGGCGCACCTGCCGCCAGTGGTCCAAGTCCATGTTGATTTCATCGCCTTGGGTCAGGGTTTTGCGGTAGGTGCTCATATCCCGCACCCAGGTTATCGCCTCCCTTGGGTATTCCTTTGCTTCTTTCTCATCGTCTGCCAAGTGGACAAACCGGAAGTAGGGCATGCGGTCCAAGTGAGGGGTTTTCCCAGCGGCGGCGCACCTCTCGGCGTACAGGCTAAACAAGCCCAGGTTATCCACTTCCGGGGTGAAAAAGCTGGTGATGATGGGAAGATCGCGGGAGACCGCAACGTCGATGCTGGCTGCGGTGCGGGACACCGCCAGATAAACCGGGGGATGGGGTTGCTGCACGGGTGTGGGGGCTATCGTCAGGCCATCCACATGGTAGTATTCCCCGTGGTAGCTAAAATCGTTGGTGGTCCAGAGCCCCAGAATAATATCTAAGACTTCCTGGAATCGTTGGTTTCGGGACTCGAAGTCGATCTTGAAGTTCCCGTACTCGTAATCCGCCGACCCTCGGCCAACCCCAAAATCCAACCTGCCTTCGCTTAACAAGTCCAGCATGGCGCTCTCTTCAGCCAGGAATATGGGGTTGTAGAAAGGCAAAACGCTTACACCACCGCCGATACGGATTTTCTTGGTCTTGGCGGCCACGTGGGTGAGAATGGGCATCAACGAAGGGAAAATGCCGTACCTGCTGGAGTGATGCTCGGCAATCCACACCGAATCAAAGCCCAGTTCCTCTGCGTATTGGATCTGTTCCAATGCCTCCCCGTAGATTCGACTTTGGGCGCTGGCCTCTTTGTCAGGCCAACAAGCAAGTACAAATAGCGCGAACTTCATCTGGACGAAACTCCTTTGGACGAAAAATCTCTTTGGGAATGCCGACCGGCCCAGAGTTGCCACCGGCATTGTTTGATGAGTGAATCAATGCGACCTGAGACATATCCGCATCAAACTTTCTAATTGGTAAGGGCCGGTGTCTAGGCGAATTCAGGCTCAAAACGCATTCTTGATTCGGTCTTGCCCGGAACGACGATAATACTCTACCAGAGCCTGCGCCGGACCAACGAAATTCTGACTAGTACATGATCCAGTTATATTTGACTATCTATTCGATGCCCCCATCCTAACCTTCTCCCATTTCTGGGGAAGGGACTAATTCTCTCCCCCTTTACGGGGGAGAGTTAGAGTGGGGGTAAACTCGTATTCCTCAGTTTCATATAGAACTAGTACTAGGACCGTATCCTGGCGAGTATATAGCAGGATGAACCGCGGGGGAATATGATTCCGGATATGGACACCTGCGCCAGGGCCAAGAAATCGAGATAGGTTATTTATTATTTTCCCAAACAGTTCAAAGTCGGCGCCGTCGCCGAGCAGCGGTTTCCTGTATCCTTTGGCAAGTGTGGAAACCTGAAATTGTTGCCGTTGAAATTTCATATATTTGCCTTGATAGGCTAAATTGCTAAAAGCGCTACTCTGAAATCAGTACCGGAGGTTATACCATGGCCACATTAGTCACCGGCGGCGCAGGCTTCGTGGGGGCAAGCATTGTAAAAGTACTGGCCAGGGCCGGGCATGACGTCATCTGTCACGACCTGAGCGGGCCGGACCAGTTGTTGACCGAATTTATCGGCGAGTATTCTCCGAAGGTGAGCTTCGCCCAAGGGGATATTCTGGACCGGGATGCGGTGGAACGATTGGGGGATGAACACCAGATAGATAAAATCGTCCATGCGGCGGTTTTTACGGTTAATCGGGTGGAATTGGAAAAGCAGCGGAGCCGGGACGTGATTGGAATTAACATTGAAGGGACGGCCAATCTGTTGGAACTAGCCCGAACGCAGCACGTTGGCAGGTTCATTTACGTTAGCTCCGGTGCGGTGTACGGCGCTGCCAGCCAACCCGACCAGACCCTTAATGAAGACGTTGCTGCGGTACCCATGAACCTTTACGGCATATCCAAGTACGCCAGCGAACTTTTGGCCCGGAGATACGGGCAATTGCACCAGTTTTCCACCGCCAGCGTCCGGCTTAGCACTCCCTACGGACCCATGGAGCGGGTGACCGGGCATCGGGACGTGATGTCTCCCTTCTACCATTGGACCGGGCAAGTGGTACGTGGCGAGACCATTCACCCCGAATCTTTGGAACAGGGCCGTGATTACACCTACGTTGTAGACATCGCCGATGGGATCCGCGCTGTGCTTGATGCCACGGCGCTTCCTCACGACTTATACAACATCACCGCGGGAATCTGGGTAACGTTTCAGGACATTTTGGACGAATTGACCGCGCTTTCTCCGTCCACCCGGATCGGGGACACGGTAAATGGCCAGAGTCAAATTCAAAATGCCGGTCCTGGGCGCAGGCCTTTGTCGGGACACCGGTTGCACCAAGACTTGAATTGGACTCCCAACTACGACCTTAACGCAGGTTTGGCCGAGTATCTTAAGTGGCGCAGAGATACCCCGTTTCTTGACTGACGTATCGGACCTGACTGACCATAGCCAAATTCGTGGTATGTCCTTTGGCTCGGCTCTGTCCAGAGCTGTAGTACCACACGCCTGGTCACCCCTGGCAATCTGCCGTTCGCGGTGAGCCCTTCGGCACGGCTAAGGGCAGGCTCGTCGAACCACATGATTAGCGTAAAGCCCCTTCGACTCGCTCAGGACGAGCGGAGAATCCACAGGCTTGCAGGCAAATAAATGGAAGTGCTCGCCACGCAATGAGAAATCGCACCCGTGTTCGCAGGACTAGGGCACTAGTAGCCCAATGATCTCCTCGACCGTTGCCACGTCTTCCAGCCCGTCCACCAAGTCTACAAGTCTCTGCCGGTTTGCTGCTGGCAAATGCCCGGCCCCTGCTTCCCAACAATTTTGAAATTTGCTAAGGTGCTGCTCCCTAGTGAGGGGCTTATCCGGATGGCCCATCACTAGGTCCAGATTTAGTTCATGGACCGTGCCGTTTTTGAGCCGGACGCGCAGGTTTACCGGGACCATGGCGTTTTCATCCTGAATGTTCGGGTCTCGGGAAACCCGGATGCGCCTCGCCAAATCGTGAACCGCCGGGTCGCGCAGTGTGTCTTCCCAAAAATCGGTAATGAATACGGTATTTCTGATCAATGCCGTGGCTACCACGAAGGGAATGGACAGTTTGGCATACTGGGCCGACGGGGCGTGGTGGTCCAGAGGTCGGCCCACTAATCGCTGGACCAGCGGCGAAACAAAAGCCTCGCATTCCTCCACGTCTTCAGCGGTAAAACCATGGTTCTTTTGCAGTATTAGGGCAGCCTCGACTACCCCCTGGGTCAACCGGCCGGAGGGAAATGGCTTATGGGCGACTTTTTCCACCTGCCAGACTTGGCCCAAGTTCGCCAGAACGTCATCAACTTCGTACTCGCCTTCAAATAGCCTAAAGTAGCCGTACCGCCCTTCTAGCACCCCCGCAGCTCCGATTATTCCCTCTGAGGCCAGGGAGATGGCCGTGACTGCGGCCCTTGCGTTGAAGCCGGTCTGCATGGAAATTACCATGGCCCCCTCGTGGTGGGGTTGTAGCGTGCCACAGATCTGGCTGTAAACGACTCCCATGGCGTTACCCAGGGTCCTTTCGTCCATGCCCGCGATCTTGCCCCCAGCAGCTGTTGCGCCAAAAGCGCCCGCAGTGCCCGGCCGAAAGAATGATAGAGGCGACCTGGAGGAGATTCCGATGGAGCAGGATACGTCCACGCCCAAGGCAACGGCGGTCAAAAGCTCCCGGCCGGTGACGCCCCCCTTGACCTCGGCCACCGCCAAAGCCACCGGCAGTGCGGTTGTGAAGGGATGTAGCACGGCTTTGTCGTGAACACAATCGTACTCCTGATTGTGCAGCATGAAGCTGTTCATCATAGCGGCGGATGGAGACGGTAGTTTATCCCCGGAGACTAGAACCGTGCTTTCCTGCTTGCCTCCCCACCCCTTAAACACCTCAAGTGTCTGGGGCACGCCGGGAGCCAAGGACCCGGCGATGATTACGCCAAACGAATCAAGGATGAAAGTCTTGGTTGCCTGCACGGCTTGAGGGGAAAGGTCTTCATAACGGCTCGCCAAGGTGTGGCGCACCAATGGGAGTATGGCATCGGGTTTATCTCCGGTATCCGGAACTCGGTTAGTCATTGAGATGGCCTCCTATTCGGTGTCGCTTCATGTTATTCGCGTAAAAAAGATATGTCTGAAATTGCGTAGAGGACAGAAATTCGTCATTCTCGCGCAGGCATCTAGAAAGCGTCTCAGCCCGAATGTTTTTGACACCGCCCCTATGGAGGTAAAAATTATCGTCCCATCGGATAATCTAACACCACTTAAGCCCGACGCAGCTTAGGCGTCAATATAGCCAAGATCACCATCATAACAATTTCCGCCGAGCCGACTATGTTGGCGGCCCAAGGCGCCCCCCAAAGCCCGGCCATGGCCCCTGCGCCCATGCTGCCAAAGCTAAATGCGTAGATTGCGAGCACCTGCAACCCCATAACACGGCCCCGAAATTCTGCCTTACCGAAATTCTGGCTTAGCGGTTCTTAACAACAGCATGAGCATCAACACTTGAGTAGACGCGTGGGCCATTCCGGTTAAGGCTAAAATCCCCATGGGCAGGTAAAAATTGTTGGAAGCAGCGAACAATAAAATGGTGACGTGCCAGAAAATCGCCACTGCTATAAGCAGTTTCCCGGCATTGCGGACGTTGGGGATCGATGCGCAAATCGCAGACCCAATAAGAAACTATCTCAAAACAGC
>MUCU01000049.1 GCA_002817055.1 SAR202 cluster bacterium Io17-Chloro-G7
ACTACCCCTCCCCAATTCCATCATGATGGCTACTATTTTATACAAATTTCAAATTGCCATTAAGACGCGATTGCCCTGGAGTTTTTGGCTTTATGAACAGGCCGCTAGGCTCGGATGTGTTACAATTTCCTCTGGCTTGCTTCGAGTCTCGTACTCTAAGACGGCCCAGCGTGATAGCCAAATTTATCCACCGTAAATGAGGTGTCTTAGATGGCGTCGAACATCGTTCTTTCCAACACGGAATTCAAAGTAGTCGGCACCCGCCCCATCCGTCACGACGGCGAGGACAAGGTTACCGGCCGGGCCAAATACGGCGCGGACTTCCAGGCGGCGGGACTGTTGCACGGCAAAGTGCTTCGGAGCCCCCACGCCCACGCCCGCATCAAGTCGATAGATTTAAGCAAAGCTGAGGCCCATCCCGGTGTCAGGGCAGTATTAGCCGGGAAGGATATGCCCGTGAACTTTATGGAAAACCCCGGTAGGGGCGCTCAGTTCGCCAGCGACAATGTTATGGCCCGCACCAAAGTGCTCTACAAAGGGCACCCTGTCGCTGCAGTAGCGGCGATAAATCAGCATGTGGCGGAAGAGGCATTGGCCCTTATCTCCGTCGACTATGAAGTACTCACTCCGGTCATGGATGTCCGGGAGGCCATGAAGGACGGCGCGCCTCTGTTGCACGAAGACCAGACCACCCGAGAATTTGGCGAACGGACCGAAAAAAAGAGCAACATCGCAGATCACTTCAGGCACGAATTGGGAGACATTGAAAAAGGATTCGCCGAAGCTGATGTCGTTGTTGAGCGAGAATTCACCACGGCCATGGTGCATCAAGGTTACATTGAGCCCCACAACGGCGCAGCCATGTGGAACCGGGATGGCAACTTGACGGTCTGGTGCAGCACTCAGGGGGCTTTCGCCGCCCGGGATGCACTGGCGCCAGTACTCGACATCCCCGTCTCGAAAATCAAAGTGATTCCCATGGAGATTGGTGGCGGATTCGGCGGCAAAATTCCCATCTACTTGGAGCCGTTGGCGGCGCTGCTCTCCAAAAAGACGGGCCACACCGTAAAGATGGTTATGAATCGTGCTGAAACTTTCGAAAGCACCGGTCCCACGTCGGGGACCTATATCAAGGTCAAGATGGGGGCCACCAAGGAAGGGAAAATTACCGCCGCCGAAGGATATTTGGCCTATGAAGCCGGTGGTTATCCCGGTGCTTTGGTGGGCGCCGGGACCATGTGCATCTTTGCGCCCTACGACATTGAAAACGTTAAAGTTGACGGGTTTGACGTGGTGGTAAACAAGCCCAAGACCGCCGCATACCGGGCGCCCGCTGCGCCATCGGCTGCATTTGCTGGCGAGCAGGTTGTCGACGAAATTTGCCAGAAACTGGACATAGATCCGATAGAGTTCCGGCTGATTAACGCCTCCAAGGAGGGAAGCCGCCGAGTGGACGGTCCGATATCCCCCCGTGTAGGCAACATCGAGTGCCTGGAAGCAGCCAAAGACTCGGACCAAGCCAAGTCGACCATAGACGGCCCGTGGCGGGGTAGGGGAGTTGCGTCGGGGTTCTGGTTCAACGTCGGTTTGCAGTCCAGTGTATCCATAGGGGTTAACGCCGACGGCACAATCAGCTTGGTCGAAGGCTCGACCGACATTGGCGGGACCAGGGCATCCATATCGATGCATGCGGCAGAGGTTTTGGGCATTCCGGCAGAGGATGTTCATCCAACCGTGGCTGACACGGATTCTATCGGGTTTACCAACATTACGGGCGGTAGCCGGACTACCTTCGCTACCGGTTGGGCCGCCTACGAGTGCGCCCAAGAGATCAAGACCAAGATGTTGGACCGGGCGGCAACAATCTGGGACACCAACGCGGATGACCTAGAGTTGGCAGAGGGTGTGTTCCAGCACAAGTCGGACCCGGACTTGAAGATGACCTTCAAAGAGCTCGCCGGACAATTGAACAGTACCGGCGGGCCGATTTCCGGTGCCGTCAGCGTCAACCCCCAAGGTGTGGGCGCAGCATACAGCACTCAAATTGCAGATGTGGAAGTGGACCCGGAGACAGGTAAGGTGACCATCCTGAACTTCACCATCGTTCAGGACGCAGGCAAGGCGGTCCACCCAAGCTACGTGGAAGGTCAGATGCAAGGCGGAGTAGTGCAGGGTATCGGCTGGGCGCTGAACGAGGAATACTTCTACGGTCGAGATGGCCAGATGGAAAACTCCAGCTTTTTGGATTACCGCATGCCCACCTCGCTGGACTTGCCCATGATCAACACCATCATAGTTGAAGTGCCAAATCCGGGCCATCCGTTTGGAGTGCGAGGAGTAGGTGAAGTGCCTATAGTGCCTCCCATGGCAGCCATAGCTAACGCCATAGCCAGAGCCACCGGCACGCGGATGCAGAACCTTCCCATGTCGCCGGGCGCTGTCCTTGATGCTTTGTGGGAGAAAGACGGCAAACAAAGCAGCTAGGACTTGGGGTTACAGGTCGGAACCAGTGTGTGGCCAGGTTTCCTGTTAGGATGACCTGGCCACACTTTTACTATATACGAGCGCTAAAAAAACAAAACTGGTTGCAAATCAGAGCACAATCGGAGGGACAGGCATGGCTAGAGTACCCTTTACCACCCGGGAAAGCATGACACCGGAAGGCCAGAAGGTCTGGGACGAGATCGAGTCCAGCAGAGGGGGCGTGGCTCGCAACTACGCCGCATTGCTTAATAATCCCAAGGCTGCTGGCAATTTCGCCGTGATGGGAGGATATGCCCGGTACGAGACTCCGTTGCCCCCTAGAATCAAAGCCCTGGCAGTATTGACCGCCGCCAGAGAGGCCAATGGCCACTACGTGTGGACAGTAAACCAGCCCGCCGCCAAAGACGCCGGGTTAAGCCAGGAAATCATCGATGCCATCCAAGAGCGTCGTGCCCCGGTGGGACTGGATGGGGATGACGCTAGCATAGTGCAGTTTGTTTTGGAGTTGCTGCGCCACCACCGGATATCCGACACAACATTCGAAGCGGTGCGCGCTCAAGTTGGCGACGCAGGCGTGGTTGATGTGCTCATCGTTTCGGGTTATTACCACACATTGGCCCATTGCCTGCAAGCGTTGGAAGTGGAATTGCCCGAAGGCGCCACGTCGGCCCTTACTTATTAGAAAGCTGCAATTCGTCATTGGGGAAGTCCTCTTCGACGCTTTTAGACAATACCAAGTACCCACAATTCTTGGTAAGCACAATTCTTGCCAACGAATCCAGTCGGATATTCCGGGTGATCCTGTCCGGGTGATCCTTAGTGAAAGTCACTTTTCTTTGTTGGCAAATTCTAGGAAGCTTGGCGGAAGATGCGTGGCTGGGCTGCTTATGAACGGGCTAGGCTGGGTCAGGCCGGTGAGCCGCCGGAAATCAGGCACATTGTATGAGCGTGACTACGTACTTAAGGGCGACCACGAGGCGAGAATTCTAGATGTGATAAGTGTGGAGGTGGCAGCCCGGCGCAGGGAGCCTACCAGCCGGAAAACCTGATTTTGGGCCGTGAGAAATGGAAGGTACTCGATCGGTTGCTGGGACCGCCCAAATGGAAGCTCGTCGAAAAATTAGAGCCTCAGGACGCTCAGGGCTTGCTGGAAAAACATCTTGCCCAAGGACCGGAACTCCTAGGCAGCAAGGGAAGGTTTCTGCCATATAAGAAATTAGTAGATGCGCCGGCCCGATCGTCGTTGGCCATCATTGAGCCTTCGGGAGTGTCGTGGCAGATCGGAGAATCTTACTCTGGCACAAGGCAGACCCGTGTTAAGTTCCGACATGGAAAGGCAATCTTTAATCTCCCGGTCACTGACCCCGTGTGGGAGCAGAAATTGGCTGATTTGGCATTGGGAACCCACCCCAGAAACGCCTTTGGCGGGGCACTCACCGATCGGTTGATTTTCACCATTAGTCTGGGTGAGCCTTACTTCGGTAACAATCCCGACGGGGAATGCTACAAGCTGGTTGCTGGGGTAATTGTCCTTCCCGGAGAGGATCAACGGCCAAGAAGGAGCGGCCGGTCCTTCTCGAAAGAAGAGGGAGTCGCTGAAGGAGCGGCTCACTACCGGTCGCTGAAGGTATGATTGTAGCCCCAGTGACCGCCTGGGGTCAATGTTGCGTAGCGATGCTTCCCAGGTCGGGCTCGCAAGACACAACCGCAACCTCAATGACCGCAACTAAAATGACTGGTCGGAGAACTTGTTTGAGGAGGGTTTAGCTTAATGGCAGACTACATGTACATGGTGCAGATGGACATACCCAGCGAGTTGGAAGGGGAGTTCAACCGGATCTACGACACGGAGCATGTGCCCAACATAATCAAAGCCCCCGGCGTGCATGGTTGCACCCGCTACCGTTTGGAATCAGCCAACGTAGAAGGCGTTGCCCGCTACGCCGCCCTGTACGAAATTGACTCTCCCGACGTGCCGCAGAGCGATGGCTGGATTGCCGAGTCGGAAAAGGGCGATTGGGCTAGCAAGATACGCCCGCACGCCACCAACCGGTCCCACATAGTCTACAAGAAAGTTGGCTAGTATTAGTTTCCGTTACCGCTAGTGAGGTTCAGACTCAAGTGGGGCAAACAAAGGTGTCGGCTACCCTGCAGCGACGCAGGTGATGGTCCTGAGGACGCCGTTGATGCCTTGGACTTGTCCGGTAACAATTTCGACCATGGCGCCCATATCCGCCGCCTCGACCAAGGCGATCACATCGTAGCTGCCGGTGATCATGTCCGCGGAGGTAACACCAGCCAGCGCCCTTAAGGACCACACAACTTGCTGTACCCCGCCCACTTTCGCTTCTATTAAAATAAACGCTTTGGCCGACAAAGCAGTCACTTACTCCTAAACGGCTGAATAAGCTGGGGCCAAGGCAATATTGCTTAATCCGGCATACAAGCGGTAGTAGTGATTTCCACCAGGTTGTCTTCCGCGCCAAAGTTCACGATTACGGTGGTACGGGCCGGACGGTCGGTTTTGAAGTATTCGGCGTAGACTTCGTTGAATCCTGGCAGGTCTTCCCTTTTGGTTACATAGCAGGTATTGGTCATCACGTTGTCCAGGGAAGTTCCGGCCCCTTCAAGGATCATCTTGATCCTATCCAGAGTGAACCGGGTCTGCTCTTTGATATCTGCCCCCACAGCGTTGGTGGCGGGATGTCGTCCTGTGCACCCTTGAACAAACACAAGGTGCCCGAACCGGGTTGCGTGGGATAGTGGGGCTGTTCCGGCGGGTAGGTCTGGATTCGTGATGATCTCTTTCTCGGGCATAAAATAACTCCTGACTGGGCGTCGCAATCTTGTGCTCGCCGCCGGTCCTTGGCGGCTCAAGGGGGACGTTTCAGGCAACTTTTCGGCCCGTCGTGACCGTCGCCTGCACGGATATCCGCCTATTATAGCCACCGGATAGGCTCTGTCAATCGAAACCGGCTCTATCGGACGGGTCTATTGGACCGTTCTGGGGAAGGTACTGTGGAACCGCAGACGGTACTGCGGGGACGGTTCAATCGATGCTGTTTCGGATTCGCTAGGGAATTTGCCAGATCGTGGGTCTCTAAAGCCGCCAGTGCTACACGGTTTTGGCCGGAAATCCGAGCCTAGCTAAGAGGCCCTTGGGCATTTCAGCGATGAATCCACAACGTAATCGGCTCTTTCCATGGCACTTGACAGTGGCACTTGACAGTGGCACTTGGCACTAACAATCCACGACATCTACACCGTCAACCAAATGAGTAACCGGCACAGGAAAATGGCCTGCCTCCTATGCCGCCAATTTGGTACTCACGTTGAGCCAGATATACGTTGCGAGACGAATGCTTGGGTCAAAATCCTTACAATAGGCCTGTTGAACCTATTCGGATGGGCAATTTAGATGTTGCGCACTTTGGACTTTAGCCGATAAAATGGGCAACAATACGAGGTTGTTACGCAGACTCACGAAACCTCTCAGGCCAGAGGAAAACAGGAGCATACCAGGGTATAAAATCCTTTTGAACTTTTGTTCCCGATTACCGAGTCGTTTACTAGGCCGTTTATCCGGCTTATTATCTAGCCAATTGCTGGCCAAAAGCCGGGCCAATTGCCTGGATAGGACAATCTAAGAACGCCAAAGGGGGTTTCCCAATGCCCGCAACTGATCCCAAAAACCTTAGAAATATAGCTCTACTCTCCCACAGCGGGGCAGGTAAGACTTCATTCAGCGAAGCTGCGCTCTTCCACGTGAAGGCCACTACCAGAATTGGCCGCGTTGAGGATGGGAACACGGTTTCCGATTACGAGCCTGAGGAAGTGAAGAGGGGCGGAAGCGTCCAGACTTCACTGATTGCCTGCGAATGGGACAATAAGAAGATTAATTTCTTGGACACCCCTGGTTATGAAGACTTCCAGGCCGAGATTTCCGGCGCACTGCGAGTCGTTGAGGGTGCGGCAATTTTGGTGGCGGCTCAATCGGGAGTCGATGTGGGCACGGAGCGTTCCTGGAATTGGTCCAAAGCTGCTGGCCTACCCAGGATATTTTTGGTCAACAAAATGGACCGGGAAAACGCCAGCTTTGCCAGGTGCGTTGCGGACATTCAAGGGACTTTCGGCAACAATTGTATTCCCCTTCAACTTGTGGATGGCGATGCTGCGGACTTTACGGCCGTCATAGACGTGTTGAGGCCCCCCGCCGATGTTCCTGCTTCCTTGGCGACCGAGTTGGAAGCAGCCCGGGAGCGGGTAATTGAAGCCGCCGCTGAGGCCGACGAAGCACTGATCGAGAAATATCTGGAGGGCGAGGAACTAACCCAGGCTGAGATCGAAAATGGTGTGCGTGCCGCCATCTGGGACGGCAGCCTAGTACCCATCCTAGCCTGCTCGGCTCTAAAGAGCATCGGCATTGGCGAGTTCCTAGATGCGGTCCAGAGTTTCATCCCATCTCCCGCCGATGGGACGGCGCCGAAAATGAGCGCCAAGACACCGGATGAAATTAGTTCGGACCCCAACGCCTCCCTGGCGGCCTTCGTGTTTAAGACCACAGCAGACCCCTTTGTGGGCAAGCTTTCTCTGTTCCGGGTCTACCAAGGCACCATCAAAAGCAACTCGGAGGTGTGGAACCCAGTGCGGGAAACATCCGAGAGGATCGGTCAACTATACTTGCCCAGGGGCAAGTCTCAAGATAACGTGACTGAGGTTATTGCCGGAGATATTGGCGCCATCGGTAAGCTTTCGGAGACGGTGACCGGCGATTCACTGTGCACCCGGGAAGGGTCCGTGGAGTTCGAGCCGATCAAGTTCCCCGTGGGCTATTACTCCGTTGCGGTCAGTCCGGCCACGAAATCGGACTTGGACAAAATGTCCACTGCGCTGGGTCGGATCGTTGAGGAAGACCCCACGCTCCGTTTGACCAGGGACGGCAACACCAACCAAACGGTGATCACCGGGTTGGGAGAAGCCCAAATAGACGTTGCTATGGACAAAATACGCCGCAAGTTCGGCGCCGACCTGAAAGTCCGGTTGCCCAAAGTGGCCTACAAAGAGACGATAACCCAAATTACTCAGATTGAATATCGGCACAAGAAGCAATCCGGCGGCCACGGACAATACGGACATGTGAAGCTGAGGTTGGAGCCCATGGACCGGACCCAAGGCTTTGAGTTCAAAAGCGAGGTAGTGGGTGGAAGGGTACCCAAAGAATACATTCCCTCGGTGGAGAAAGGCGTGGTCAAGGCAATGGAAGAGGGTGTCTTGGCTGGTTTCCCGGTTGTGGATGTCAAGGCCGTGATCTACGATGGCAGCTTTCACGATGTGGACTCCTCGGGCATGTCCTTCGAGATTGCCGGTAATCAAGCACTACGGAAGGGTATACCGGAAGCCAGCCCAGTTCTGCTGGAGCCCATCATGAAGATGCGCATCACTGTGCCCGATGCGTATACTGGGGAGGTTATGAGCGACCTTAGCGGGAAACGGGGACGAATTCTAGGGATGAACCCACACGATAGCACAACCACAATTGACGCCGAGGCGCCTCTGGCCGAGACACAACGTTACGCTCAAGACCTGCGTTCGTTAACCCAAGGAAGGGGCCAATACGAGTTGGAGTTCGACCGCTATGAACAGGTGCCCGCAAACATCGAGCCGAGGGTGATCGAAGATGCCAAGCGGGCTCGGGAAGAGGAATCAGACTAGTTCATCTGGTTTCTCGGCCCAAGACAATGCATCCAACTACAAAGGGGCTACGTTAAAACGTAGCCCCTTTGTAGTTGCCCTTTAGCCTGAGGTGATCGGCGCTAGAAACCCCATGATGGATTGTATTCACCGAAGGCGCTGCGGAACACGTCCATCATCTCGCCTAGGGTGGCGTAGGCGTTGACGGCGTCTAGCAAAGGCTGCATGAGATTTTCGGAGCCCTGGGCTGCCTGCTCCAATGCGCGTAGCTTTTCGGACACGTCCCGGTTGTCCCTTTGGCGGCGCACCTGATTCAGGCGCTCAATCTGGAACTGTTCGCCAGCCCTGTCCACTCTGAGCAAGGGGATGTCCAGAGCGTCGTCGCTGAAGTGCTCGTTGACGCCCACGGTAATCCGTTCCTTCCGGTCTTCCTCCTGCTGGTACACGTAGGCTGCGTCGGCTATCTCTCTTTGGAAGAAGCCCATCTCCAGGCTGGGGATTACTCCCCCCAAGTCTTCGATACGGCGGAAATAGTCGTATCCCGCCGATTCCACCTGGTTGGTGAGAGTCTCCAAGAAATAACTGCCTCCCATGGGGTCGACGGTGTCGGTAACGCCGGTCTCGTGGGCGATGATTTGTTGGGTACGCAAGGCCTGCAAGGCAGCCTCCGCCGAAGGCAATGCCCAGGCTTCGTCCTTCCCATTAGTGTGCAAGGATTGGCATCCACCTAACACGGCCGCCAAGGCCTGCAAAGACACCCGGACCACATTGTTATCCGGCTGTTGCGCAGTTAGGCTTGCCCCCGAGGTCTGGGCATGAAAGCGGAGGGTCTGTGAGCGGGGGTTTTTGGCGTTAAATGTCTCCTGCATCTCTTGGGCCCAAATTTTCCGTGCCGCCCTGAACTTGGCAATCTCTTCAAAGAAGTTGTTGTGCGCATTGAAGAAGAAGCTCAGCTTGGGTGCGAATTGGTCAATATCCAATCCCCGTTCTAAGGAATGACGGACGTACTCGAATCCATCGGCGAGGGTGAAGGCCAATTCCTGGATGGCCGTGGAGCCAGCCTCGCGGATGTGATATCCGCTGACGCTAATTGGGTTCCATTTGGGCAAGTGCTTGGTGGCAAACTCCACCGTGTCAACCACCAGGCGCATGGAAGGCCCCGGCGGGAAGATGTATTCGTTTTGAGCGATGTATTCTTTTAGAATATCGTTCTGAAGCGTGCCTCCCAGGTTTTGCAAAGAAGCGCCTTGCTTTTGAGCGACGGCGATATACATGGCCCAGATGATCGCCGCAGGGGCGTTGATGGTCATGGAGGTGGTGACTTGGTCCAAGGGAATCCCGTCGAATAGAGCCTCCATGTCCGCCAGAGACGAGACAGCCACGCCGCATTTGCCGAATTCGCCGGCGGCCCTTGGGTCATCGGTATCGTAGCCGTATAGAGAAGGCATATCGAAGGCCACACTTAATCCGGTTTGCCCGTTGCCCAGCAGGAACTTGAAGCGTTCGTTGGTTTCTTCGGGCCGTCCGAAGCCAGCAAACATGCGCATGGTCCAGAGACGGCTACGGTATCCCGTCGGGTGAATCCCCCTAAGAAAGGGGTACTGGCCGGGCAGGCCGATGTCTTTAGAATTGCCCGCACCGTCTAGGTTTTCAGGCGTATAGGTCGGCTCGACCTCAATTTGCGAGGGGGTCTTAAAGACGGTTTTGAGCTCGCTGGCTTTCTGCGGCTCTGAGGGACCTCGTCCGCCCGGATTCTGTCGTTCTTCGGCTGAAGTCAATTTCGGCTCCTACGTAGGGGAGTTATTCGTTCTTGGGATGGAGTTCGCGGCTGCTGATGTCGCATGGAATAACCGGTCCGGCGCCAGTACCGTTATTCCCAGTCTAGGGTGGCGGATAATTGGTGTCAACGATTACGAACGATGGGAAACCTCGGTTCCATGGGTCCTGAGCTAGTCGAAAGGGTCCTTCTTTGATAATATGGTTCGACGAGCTGACCACGAACGGGGTTAGAGCCGGCGGCTTTAAGCAGCGATCATATAGAAGAGGCTGTCAGGGTATGAGACCGACAGGAGACACTCGGGAAAGGTACAGGGGTCGGACTAACCTTCCACGAGGCGGACGAACCTTCGGCTGCCACGTCTCAATACGTCCCCGGTACTCAGGTCTTGCACTGATGATATTGCGGAAAGCCTTTGCGATTCCCCGGATTGAGTGATCAATTCGATGGCGCCGTCCCTCAGAAGTCGCTTCGCTTCAGTATTGCTAGAAGCTATGCCAGCCTCCGTCAGCAGCAAGGGCAATTTAGATGCGGGAGTTCCCACAGGTTCTTCCGATGATCCAGGAGGGCCTGAGAAATATGAATCACTCTTGTATCCCGAGAAGTTGAACCCAGGAATATCTTCAGGAAGGCTTCGTCCTTGTACTACTTGCTCAAAATTGGCTTGAGCCGCATCCGCCAACTTGCCGTCGTGGAACTGGCCCGTAATTTCCAAGGCCAATCGTTTTTTCAGGTTCATGGGATTAACCGACTGGGCCTCAAGGTCCCGGCGCATACCGGCCAGTTCCTCGTCGGGAGCATCGGTCAAATACTCGAAATACGACACAATCGACCCGTCAGGCAGGGACATGAGTTTGCCGTACATATCGTTTGGCGGTTCTTCCACCGAAACGTAGTTGTCCAGACTCTTGCTCATCTTCATCACGCCGTCGGTACCCACCAATATCGGCATCATGAAAAGTTGTTGTGGCCTTTGGCCCTCTTTTTCCTGAAGCTCTCGGCCAACAAGCAGGTTGAACTTCTGGTCGGTGCCGCCGAACTCCACGTCGGAATTAATCATCACCGAGTCATAGGCTTGCAGCAAAGGGTAAAGCAACTCGGTAATGGCAATGGGCCGATGCTCTTGAAAGCGCAGGGCAAAGTCGGCTCTTTGTAGGAACTGGGAGACGGTAAACTTGCTAGTCAGGCGGATAACGTCTTCCAAGGTAAATTTGCCAAACCATTCGCTTTGCCAGACCACCTCGGCCCGGTCTTTGTCGACGACCTTGAAAAACTGACGCAGGTAAGATTCGGCGTTACTGATAACCTCTTGGTGGGTCAACATAGGGCGTGTCGCCGATTGACCGCTGGGGTCGCCGATTTGGGCCGTCCAATCGCCCACAATGAGGATAACTTTATGGCCCAGTTCCTGTAGCTGGCGGAGCTTTCGCAGGCCGACCACATGGCCCAGATGAATGTCGGGGCGGCTGGGGTCGAACCCCATCTTCAAGCGCAGGGGTTCCCCCAGTTGCAACAAGCGGACGAACTCTTCGTAGGAGATTATTTCGCTGACCCCACGGCGGGTTATCCGGTCTATGGTTAGATCGTCAAGCAACTCGGTGACCTCGTATAACAGTCTTGTGGGACAAATGGTTCATCAACTAGGTAGGGTGCCTCGGTCTTGCTCCAATATCCTTCGAGAGTCTTCGACGTCCTGATTAATTTTCTGGATAAGTTCTTCGACGCCAGAGAATTTTTCCTGGTCCCGTAGTTTGCTTACGAATTCGACGCAAAGTTGTTTGCCATAAATTTCTTGGTCGAAATCTATCAAGTGGACTTCTACCAATCGTTCCGCCAGGTTAAACGTGGGCCGGATGCCAATGCTGGTTGCGGTCGGGTAGCGGACGCCGTCGATTATGGCCCAGGCGGCATAGATTGCGTCTCCGGGCAAGAGGCGACGGTCGTCCAGTTTCAAGTTGGCGGTGGGGAAACCCAACTCGCGGCCCCGATGGTCTCCGTGGACGACTTCTCCGGTTAGCGAGTACTTCCGGCCCAGCATACTCGCGCTGGCGCCTACGTCGCCTTGAGATACGCTGCTGCGGATTAGGCGGCTCTTTACGGGTTGTCCGTCCAAAGAGAAGGAATCTGCGGTTTCCACCCAGAATCCTAATTCGTCACCGCGTTTCTTCAGGAATTCCAGGTTGCCCTCGCGGTTCCGCCCCAACCCTGTGTCGGGGCCTATAACCAGCCCGCGCATGCCCAGACTGTCGAATAATATCGAGGTGAAATCGTGCGCGCTTATCTGGGACAGTTCCTCGGTGAATTCCAAGCTGACCACGGCCTCCACGCCTTGAGCTTTAAGGAGGTCGGCTTTCGTTTCCGGTGTAGTTAAATGGCCTATGGTTGTGCCCGGGCGCAGCACCGTCACCGGGTGGTTGCTGAAGGTGAGCACCAGAGGAATCAAGGGAGGCCTGGTAAGCTCGACCAAACGCTTTAGCAGGTGGCAGTGGCCAAGATGGACTCCATCGAAAACGCCGAGCGTTAGGACGGTCTGTTTATCTGGTGCTGCATCGGCCAGCAACTGGCGAAAGCTCATTCCGGTCTTGTGTCCTTTGGTGCCAAGGTTATTATGGTGCCAAGGTTCTAAAATTTACTATTTGCTCTGAAGTGTAATCTAGTAAATTACCGGCGTGAGCGGGACCGATAACGATGATAAAAGGACTGCCCTTGGTCGGCCCTCGAAGCGCCAGTCAAGGGTACAGTGTA
>MUCU01000050.1 GCA_002817055.1 SAR202 cluster bacterium Io17-Chloro-G7
ACTTTAACCAGTTGACTTTTAATACGGCATCTGAGAGAAGCGAAGAATCTTTACGCTCGAGGCAAAAGATTCTTCTTCGCTGCGCTCCTCAGAATGAAAGTTTTGAGGCGAAACCCACGAACGGGGTGGGTGACAGTAGCTGGTTTGACGACTCCCAGGAAGAATTAGGCCTGATCTCAATCATGCCGATTGCCTAATCCCCCAGGAACGATCGCTCAAGATGTGTATGCGCAACCTGCTATCGACCGCAACCCTGTGGTCGCCCAAGATGAGGTGTTACCTGTTTTTGAGATAATCGTAGGCGCTGCTACCGGCGTACCGGGCGTCCTTCCCCAGCTCGGACTCTATTCGTAGCAAGCGGTTGTACTTGGCCACCCGCTCGGACCGGGCCGGAGCGCCCGTTTTGATCTGACCCACATTCCAGCCCACCGCTAGGTCCGCAATCGTCGTGTCTTCAGTCTCGCCGGAACGGTGGCTCATTACCGTGCCCCAGCCCGCTTCCCGGGCCAAATTGCAAGCGGCCAAGGTTTCGCTAAGGCTGCCAATCTGGTTCGGTTTGAGCAGCACAGCATTGCTGGCCTTCTCATCTACCCCACGCTGGATGCGCTGGATGTTGGTGACCAGCAGGTCGTCGCCCACAAGTTGGACCGAGCTTCCCAAACGTCGGCACAACTCTTGCCAACCTTCCCAATCGTCCTCATCCAAGCCATCTTCAATACTGAGAATTGGGTATCCCCGAGTCCATTCCTGGTAATAATCAACCATTTCCAGAGGAGTCAGGCTAGCTCCCTCTCGCTCCAAAACGTATTTGCCCGTGCCTTTGTCGAAGAGTTCCGAGGCGGCAACGTCCAAGCCCAGAAAAACATCCTTGCCCGGCGTGTATCCAGCGGTTTCGATAGCTTGCATAACCAATTGGATGGCATCTTTATTGGCAGCCAAAGACGGCGCGAAGCCACCCTCGTCGCCCACGTTAAGGCTATGCCCGGCCGCTTGGAGCAGTTTCTTAAGTCCCTGGTAAATCTCGACCCCGGCACGTAGGGCTTGGGAGAATGTCTCGGCGCCCACCGGCAGGACCATGAATTCTTGGATGTCGGTAGAATTTGAGGCGTGCTTTCCGCCATTGAGGATGTTGAACATGGGCACCGGCAGGCTTACCCTGCCGCCTTGGGACAGGTGACGCCACAAGCAGCCTTCGCTAGTTAACGAAGCGGCGGCCCGAGCCACGGCCATGGAGACGGCCAAGATGGCGTTGGCTCCCAGGCTGCTCTTCCCCGGCGTGCCGTCCAGTTCGATTAACAGATCATCAATTTCCTGCAGATTCGTTGGTGTAAGGCCCACCACGACCGGTGCTATAACGTTGCCTACATTGGCGATTGCGGTCAAAACTCCGTTGCCGTTATACCTAGACGGGTCTTTGTCCCTCAGTTCCAATGCCTCGTAGCTGCCAGTACTGGCGCCAGACGGGACAATTGCTTGGAAGCTGGCGCCATTGGATAGGCTAACTTGAGCCTCGACCGTCGGGTTTCCTCTGGAATCCAGAACTTCCCGGCCGACAAGGCCGGTGATGGTTACTTTCTCGCTGATTGATGTCATGAAGAGGCAGCCCCCGTCTGTTGTTAGGATTTGTCTCTGGCGCCGGCAGCTGCTATTGCCTTTTCCACAGCGTCTACCGGGTCGGAAGCTGGGATAATCGCACCATCTACCGCTACGCCGTCGCCGTTTCGCGAAAGCTCCCAGGTTTTCAACCCTACCACCGGTATGCCGTCTCCCAGGGCATGGCCGATTTCCGACAGGGTGCCAAAAGCTCCGCCCACGGCAATAACCGCCCGGCCTGTGTGCACCACAATGACGTTTCTGGAGTAGCCCATGGCGGTCACAATCGGGATGTCGACGTAGCTATTGGCGTCGTCAACGGATCGGCCGGGGAGAATTCCAATCGTGACCCCGCCTTCGGACTTTGCGCCACGGCAGACGGCCTCCATGATGCCTGTAAGGCCGCCGCAAACGACCATAATTCCCCGCTTTGCCAGTTCGCGGCCCACGGCTTCGGCCAAGTCTACATGCTCTTGGGTCTGCGGGTTGCTGCTACCTATGACGGAAATAATCATCTTCTTGTGTACCTTTAGTGGAGACCTTCCACGCAGCCATTCTGTTTGGGGTTGATCACCGAGATCTTCGAGTATCACGATCCGATGCAATGAGAAGACCGTCACACTAGAGTTTCGCGTTACTAAACAGATCCCAAGGTGAAAACTACATCGCCTACGTACGAATCTATGTGGATTCCACTTTGGCTTTGGTTTAGAAGGAAAATATGGTCAATATTGAAACGCCTCTGTGGAGTTCGGAGGGTGTAATTATAGCAGAGCGATGGTTTACCCTAGAACGACTGCCTCGGTCCACCGGTCTTTCGGCCTTTGGCGGACGCTGCTACTCATTAACTGGCAAGCTAGTCAAACAACTTGTAACCGAGAGCAATCATAAATCAAAACGTACTGTTCGGAAGGGCATTGGAAAACGCTGGCCGCAACGCTTGTCACCTAGAGAAGAACCCAGTCTCAGGTGCCTGGCTAGATTGCCCGGCTGGCCGCTTTTTTAAATGCGGCTCAGTACCTGGCAAGATCGCCAGGTTCGCTGCTTTTTTAAATGGCCTAAGTACCTGGCAAGATTGCCTGGCTGGCTACTTTTCTAAATGGCCTAGGTACCTGGCGAGATCTCCCGGCTGGCCGCTTTTTTAAATGGCCTAGGTACCTGGCAGGATTGCCCGGCTGGCCGCTTCGATGGGCTCCAATAACGGCGATGGGTAAACACCGACCCAAAATACCGCCGCCAGTGCGATGGCCAGAACGCCAATCAGCACAAACGATGGCGACGCTGTCAGTCTGGCTGGCGAGAGGCCGTCCAGGCCCACCAATTCCGGCGCGTCTTCCGTAGATTCAGGCCCCGCGGATTCAGTCCCCGCAGATTCAGCCCCAGACACCGCTATTTCAACCCCGGCGGGTTCAGGCTCGCCGTGGCCTACGGCATCCGACGCTGGTGCTGAACCTGGAGCTGATTCAATGTACATTTGACGTATAACTTGCAGGTAATAATATAGGGAAATCAGGCTGCTGAAAATCGCCAGGCCCGCCAACCACAGGAAACCTGCTTCCGCTATCGCCGCAAACAAGTAGAACTTTATGGCGAAACCAGCAAACACGGGTAGCCCGCCCAGGGAGAACATGCCCATAGCGATGCAAGCGGCCAGGAAGGGGCGCTCCTCGGCCAGCCCGGCCATATCGGAAATCATCTCTTTACCCGTAATGTTGAAAAAGGCGATTAGGGCCCCGAACACCAGCAGGTTGGTGATGGAGTAGCCAACAAGGTAGAGCATGATCCCATTGGAGGCCAATTGCGAGTCTTGGCTGAGGGCGGCAACGCCCGCCAGGATAAAGCCTGCGTGGGCAATGCTGGAATAGGCCATCAACCGCTTGAGATTCCGCTGGGCCAAGGCCACCAGATTACCTACCACCATGGTTACCCCGGCCAAAACGGCAATGATGAGTTGCCATTGGTCCCAACGGTCCACGGCGGGCACGAATCCTTCGGCCACCAGGCGCAGAATCAAAGCAAAAGCAGCAGCTTTGGAGCCAATGGCCAAGTAGGCAGTCACCGGATAAGGCGCGCCTTCGTAAGCATCGGGCGTCCAAGCGTGGAATGGCACGGCGGATATTTTGAACCCCAATCCCACCAGCAACAGCGCTATGCCGACCCACAGCGCCGGGCTTACATCCGCGGCGCTAACCAAGGCCAGGCTTATGTCTTCGAACCGGGTGACGCCCAATGTGCTGTAGACCATGCTGATGCCATAGAGCATGATGGCCGAGGAAAATGCCCCAATTATTATGTACTTCAAGCCAGCTTCGTTGGACCGGGCGCTGCCCCGAGCGTGGGAAACCAGCACGTACAAGCAGAAGGTGAGCAATTCCAAAGCGATATATGCGGTGAGCAATTCCCGGGACTGGGCCATGATGTTCATTCCCAGAATGGCGAACAGTATCAGGCCGTAGAACTCTCCAGGGTGCTCCAAGAACTGCTTCACGTAGTCCACCGACGTGAGGATTATGAAAACCCCCATTCCCATGAAGAAAATCTTGAAGAACAAGGAAAAATCGTCAATGGCCAAAAGACCGTCGTAAAGCGATTCTTCCTCTCCCCACAGCATCACCGCCGCCAGCGCAATCAGTCCCAATAAGCCAGCAACGGACAGCCAAGCCAGCCAGTGCTTCTTGTCGTCCGGCAGGAAAAGGTCCACGGCCAAGACCAAGAATGCCAAGCCAGCCAGAGCGAACTCTGGAGTCAGCAGATCGAGATTGTCGGTCAATCCAGTCATTTAGTACTCAGCGGTAATAATCCAAGATCCCAAGAACGCTCGTGGTAAGCCTGTCGAACGATCTTCAGCAGTCACCGTTATCCGCTCATGCTGAGCCTGTCGAACAATACTATCGGGCAAAGACCTTTCGACTTGGTCAGGGTGAACGGTTAATTCCAATTCATAATCCCAAAGTTCTAGTTTTTACAGTCCGGGCAAAACATCAACGCCAACGTTAATCACCCGCATCAAGGGTTCGGGCCAAACACCAACGAAGATCAGAATTATTACAAACGCCCCGCCGACCCCTTTTTCTATGACACTACCATCGGTCAGGTGTTCCCATTGCTGGTCTGACTCGCCCAAGAAGGTTCGGGCCAGCAGCCTGAGAATATATACCGCTGTCAGCGCAGCGCCGATTACAGCCAATATGGCCAGGGGTAAATAGGTTCGGAAGGTCCCGGTGAACACCATAAATTCGGCGACAAATCCACTGAGGCCGGGCAATCCCAGGGAGGCCAGCCCCGCAATGGCAAAGAAGAAACTGGTCACTCTCATCCTGCTGGATAATCCGTTCAACACGTTGATGTCGCGTATGTGGGCTTGATGGTAAATTGCTCCGACCAAAAGGAACATTAGGGCTGTCATTATGCCATGGGAGAACATTTGCAGGACTGCGCCGCCGATGCCGATCCGGTCCAGCGTGGCGATGCCCATGATCACATACCCCATGTGGCTCACGCTGGAGTAACCGATAACGTATTTCAGGTCGGTCTGGGACATTGCCGACACAGCACCGTATAGCACGTTCACGGTACCCAGTGTTATCAGCACAGGCATCCAGTTGTCGGCGCCTTCCGGCAGCAAGGTGAGCCCAACCCGGATGATGCCGTAGGCCCCCAGCTTCATCAACACGCCGGCGTGGAGCATGCTCACCGCAGTGGGGGCAGCTACGTGACCGTCGGGCGACCAAGTGTGGAAGGGCCACAGGCCAGCAAGCACTCCGAAGCCAACCATGAACAAGGGGAATACCCAGTTCTGGAAGGTGTCGCTGAACTGGCCGCTTTCGGAGAGACTGGCTAACGTGGTCAACGAAAAGTCGGGGACACCAGCGTCGCTGGCCTCGACGTAGACGGCCAGGATCGCGACCCAAACCAAGACGCTGCCGGCGATCAGGAACAGCATCAGCTTCATCGCGCCGTACTCTTTGGTGCGGAGGAAGGTGCCGAAGTCGGTGCTGCTGCCCCAAACACCAATGAGCAGGTACATGGGCAACACTGCCAACTCGTAGAAGAAGAACAGGAAGAACAGGTCCCGGGCAGCAAACACGCCGAACACGCCCGCACCCAAAGTGAACAACAAAACAAAAAAGTCGCGGTTGCGGTGCAGGATCGTCTGGGAGATCAGCACGCCGCCAAAAAGCACGATACCGTTTAGCAAGATTAATGGCGCAGATATACCGTCGATACCCAAAGACAGGTCAATGTTGAGGGGTGCGTCTATCCAGTCGAAGGTACGCAGGAACTGGAACCCGCCTTGATCGTAGTCGTAGCGGGCGAAAATGATCAGGGATAAGACCAGAGACACGCCGGCCACAAGAATGGACAGGTACCAGATGTCCTTGGGCCGTTCTTTGGGCATAAACATTAAAAGAACCGCGCCAAGCAACGGCACTAGAATCAAGATGAATAGTGCTGCTTCGTCGAAGTTGCTCATGCGGTCTTATGCTGGCTCATCGGCCCATCTCATTGGTCATGTGGACCGGAGCCACCAGAACACGCCCAGACCAATGGTTCCCAGGACCATGGCCAGGGTGTAACTGTAAACGTGTCCGGTTATGTGTAAGCGCAAGGTGAACCCCAAGCGACGCATGGAGTCGGCGGGAGAATTCACAAAAATATCGTTTACCACGGCCCGGTCGAACCAAGCGATAGCTCCGGAGAATACCAGCACGACCCGGTCAACCACCCACTGGTAAACTTCATCGAAGTAGTACTTATTCTCCACGATCTTCAAGACAGGGGCAAAAGTGGCTTTGGCATTATCCAGGGATATTCGACCTTGAACATAAGCCATCCAACCAAATATGAAGGAACCCACCGCCATTACAGCGGAGAGGATTCCCAGCCACCAAGTGAATTCAAACCCGTGGCTTTCGCCGAAGAATATGAAGCTCCCGATGCCGTCATAATCGCCTGGCCAGTTGAAACTAAGGAAGCCGAACACGGCAGCCAGGACGGCCAGCAAAGCCATGGGCACAGCCATCCGCAATGGAGCGTCATGTACTTGCTCCATTTCTTGGCGCAATTGGCCGTAGAAGGTGATGAACATTGCCCGAGCCATGTATAAAGCGCTCATCAAGGCCGTTATCAAAGCGAACACAATGAAGGCCACGTTACGGTGATCGCTGACCGCAGCCAGAATTTCGTCCTTGCTCCAGAACCCGGACAATATTGGTATCCCGCCCAAAGAGATTGCGCCGATGGAAAACACAAACGCCGTTAGAGGCATCACTTTCCGCAGCCCACCCATGCGCCGGATGTCCAGTTCGTCGGTGCTGTGCATAACGCTGCCTGCGCCCAAAAATAATAGGGCCTTGGCGAAGCCATGGGCCAGAAGGTGGAATATTGCGGCAGTATAGCCGAATGCCCCCAAAGACAGCATCATCAGTCCCAGGTGGCTGATGGTTGAGTATGCCAGGATACGCTTCAAGTCGGTGGCTACCAAGGCGATGGTAGATGCCATCAGCGCTGTGACCAGGCCGACAATTGCCACCACCAGCAAAGGGTCAGCGTCGTATGCGGAGAAAATAGGGAAGGCGCGCGCTACCAGGTAAACCCCGGCGACCACCATGGTGGCGGCATGGATCAAAGCGCTAACCGGCGTGGGTCCTTCCATGGCGTCGGGCAGCCAAACGTGGAATGGCACTTGGGCCGATTTACCCATGGCCCCCAAGAACAGCAAGATTGCCGCTGCGGTAGTTATTCCCTCGCTCATTGCCCCGCTGCTGGCGGCATCGAAAGCTTCGGACATACTGAAGCTGCCCACTTCGCGCCAAAGGAGCAGGATGCCAATCAACAGACCCACGTCGCCAATGCGGGTAACAATAAATGCTTTTTTAGCCGCTTCCTTTGCCGACGGGCGCTCGTGCCAAAAGCCAATAAGCAGGTAGGAGCAAATTCCCACCAACTCCCAAGCCACGTAGAGAAGCAGGAAATTGTCGGCCAACACCAAGGTCAGCATGGCGGCGGCGAACAGCGAGTGGACGGCAAAGTACCAGCCGAACTTGGGGTCTCCGTGCATGTAGCCCAAAGAGTAAATCTGGACCATCAACGCAACGAACGTTACCAGCCCCAGCATTACCAAAGTAAGGGGGTCTATGATAATGCCCCAGACCAATTCCAGGTCCGCAGCGTGGAACCACGAGTGCTGATAGTCGCAAGTCAGCGTTTCCGTGTGCTCGCTGGTGAAACAGCCAGCCGTAGTTGGCGAGGCGTCCAGGAAGCTCCCGAACACCACCCAGAAAATAACGAACCCGCCGCCGATGGCTAGGATTGAAAGGAAAGCGCCCTTGCCGGGTAACCGGTCACCGAATATGACAATTAGGGGAGCCGCAGCGAAGCAAAAAACAGGTATCAGCCATGCCCATTCCACTAGCAGACCCGCCCGGGCAAATGCTGATAGCTGATAGCTGATAGCTGACGGCTATTGTTTACCATTTCATAATGTCTATTTCATCCACGTTGACCGTGGAGCGGTTGCGGTAGATTCGCAAGATTATCGCTAGGGCCAAGCCCACCTCGGCTGCTGCGATCGTGATAACGAAAATAGCGATTATCTGCCCGTCAAAACGCACGAAGCTGCCGATGCCGTCCAGGTGGGACGCTGCGGCTATTAAGTTGATATTGACTGCGTTCAGCATCAACTCAATGGACATCACGATCAGTACGGCGCTGCGCCGGGCCAGCACTCCGTACAAGCCAATAGCGAACAGGGCCGCGCTTAGCAATTGAAAGTGGAACAGAGAAACCAAAGGTTAGTTTTCGTCCCTTCCGGTGCGAGCGATGATAATTGCCCCGATAAGAGCAACCAATAGCACCAATGACGCGATTTCGAAGGGGATGGCCCAACGGGTGAAAAGTGAATTAGCCAAGTCGCCGAAGGCAGGGTTGTGGGCTTCGGTATTTTCCACTTTGTCGATCAGGAATGACGATATCAAAACACCCATAACCCCCAGCGCCGCCACCGCTGCCAAGGGCCACTGCCGGTTGTCTGAAATACGGGGGTACTCGGAGCCCCGGGTCAACATGATGGCGAAGAGCAGGACTATAATTATCGCCCCCCCATAAATGAGCACCTGCACCAATGCCAAAAACTCCGCGTAAAGCACCAGGTAAATGCCCGCCACGGCAAACAAAGACAGCAGCAATGCAAGGGCGGCGTGAACCACGTTTCGCGTCAGAACGACGCCTAACGCGCCCCCCAGGGTAAGCACCGCCAATAGTATAAACAAGAACCATGCCATGATTACAGTGCTCCAGTAAATAATCCGTCCCGATTAGCGAGACGGATTATTTACTCGATACTAATTATATGTTTCGGGCCAGCCGACAACTTGTTCCATTTCCAAGCGTCAAACTGTTGAACGCGCCAAAGTATCCGGATAGGCGCTGTTGACGGCGATGGATGTGGAACCAGCAGGCTAGAAGTCGATAGAACCTAACAGAGCACAACTGGCGCAAGCGCAGTCCGCGGGATGGGCCTTCACGACTTCGTTAAGTGCTTTCTTCTTATTCTTTTTTAAAAGTTTCTTAGCAAGCTTTTGGGCAAGTTTTTCGTTCTTAGTGGCCAGTTTAGCTGCAAATTTTTCCGAGCACTCCTTGCAGGTGCAAGCCTCTGGGTGCTTGGCCGCCATGTTTAGCCGCCGCTCATCTTCTCTTCTTGGCATTTCCGATTCCTAGCTTTAACCGCGGTTATAATATTTAATCAGTTTCCCTATATCGGGCACTAGATCCATCATGCATCGGCATTGGGTGTGCTTTCGGTCCAAACCTACCCTTGCTCAACTTCAGGCGGTTTCCCCGAAGCTTCGGTTATGGCGTCAGTGCCGCCGCTTCCCCCGGAGTTTTGAGTCCCGGAGCCTTGGGCTTTGGCCTCTTCAGCCTCTTTGGCCATCTTCGCCTTCTGAGTGGGCGGGATCCAGCCGGTCTTATCTTGATACTTCTTTCCCAATTCCAGCAGGGCTGGCAGGTCCATACGATCGCCATTCCGAACGAAGGTGCTTAACTCGTGCTCATGGGTCATGGCTATAGCGTCAAAGTTACAGACCTCAACGCAAATCCCGCATAGTATACACCTGTTGAGGTTGATCTCGAAGGTATCGATAATTTTCCGCCGGTGGCTCCGCTCTTCTTGGTGGGCCGGGTTGTCTTTCATGTTTGCCGACATGCAAAGGGTAGGGCAATTCCGGATGCACACCATGCAACCGGTGCAGAAGGGCTCTTCAATCTGCGAGTCCCAGGTCAGGCCGGGAAAACCCATGAAACGGTCTTGGACCGGGGTAGGCGCAGCGACCCTCTTCCACAATGTCCCGGTCTCCGGGTATTGGCGGGTCACGGGTTGGCGTAGACCGTTCATGGTCGACACCAAGGTTACCAATAGGCCTTTAAGACTATTTATCATAGGCTCCCCCTTATTTTGGGGCACACAGAATTTACGCGATTTCGACTATCCGGGTTGATTGTTTAACTGCTTGGGTCCGTGGGAGTTCTTTGCCCGGCGGCAACCGACTGAGCTCTCAAAGCCTTCTGACGGGCCCACACCTCGGCCACTTGTTGAGCTGGCCCCACCATCCGGCGGTAGATAAAATAGACTACTACGAGCAGCCCCGCCAGAGACATAAGCGTTAGGGTCCAAGCAGGCCACTCATAGAATTGGTAGACGGCGGTCATAATAATTGTCAGGAACGACAATGGTACCATTACCTTCCAGGCAAATGCCATGAGCTGGTCGATTCGGAGCCGAGGCAAAGTGCCGCGTATCCAGAATATAACCAGAATGACTCCGTAGGCTTTGATCAGAAACCAGATTATGCCCCAGTTACCGGAGAGCCAAGGGCCCGCCCAACCGCCGAGGAACAATAGGGCTACTAGTGCTGCGATTGCAAATGTGTTGATGTACTCCGCCAGGAAGAATACCGACCAGTGAGCGCCGCTGTACTCAATGAACGGCCCACCGACTATCTCGGATTCGGCGAAGTAAATGTCGAATGGCGTCCGGCCAACCTCCGCCAAACCGGCGATAAAGAATATGGCCAAGCCCAACGGTTGAATCAACAGATAGGGGTAGCTGCTTTGCCCGTTAACAACTTCACGGATGTCCAAAGATTGGGCCAGCATCGCCACCGACACCACCACCATAATAACCGGAATTTCGTAGCTTATAAGTTGGGCTGCCGCTCTCAAACCGCCCAAGGTGCCATACTTGTTAGCGGATCCCCAACCCGCCAGCACCAAGCCCAGAATACCCACCACAGCAAAGGCGATAATGTAAAAAAGCCCCAAGTCCAGGTTTTTAACCACTGCGTCGTGGGTGCCAGGGATGGTGACCCAAATCATGAATGCCGAAATAATCACGATCAAGGGCGCCGCCCAGAATATTGCCCGCTCCGAGGATGAAGGGACGATGTCCTCTTTTAGGATCAGCTTGATGGCATCGGCAATGGGCTGTAACAACCCCATAGGCCCGGTGCGGGTGGGTCCCAAGCGACGTTGCAGCCTTCCTAAAACCTTGCGCTCCAGCCATGTCAAGGAGAGCACGACCACTGACAGCGACACGAACATAGCCAACAGCCCTAACACAATCCAACCAAAATCAATCAAGCTAATGCCCAATATTGGTAACCCGGACATTTGGCCAAGAACCGGAACCACGGGCATCAGCGGTCCACCTCGCCCAACACAATGTCCAGGGAGCCTAGGACTATCACGGAATCGGCGACCCAGATTCCTTTAAGCAGATGTTTGATGGCCGAAAGGTTGCAAAAGGACGGGGGCCGGATTTTTATCCGGTACGGTTTGTCCGTGCCGTCGCTCACCAGGTATACACCGAAATCCCCCCTCGGGTTCTCGGTCCGCACAAAGACTTCTCCCTTGGGCGGGCGAACCAGCCTGCGGCCAAGGGATGAAGCAACATTGCCTTCCGGCATTTGTTCTAAGGCCTGCTTTATGATGCGCAATGATTCGTACATTTCCTGGACGCGAACGTAGTGGCGGTCCCAACTATCACCGTCTAGACCCAATGGGACATCGAATTCAAAGCGGTCGTAGACTGAATAAGGCAGGACTTTGCGCAGGTCGTAGTTCACACCACAGGCCCGCAGGCAAGGCCCGGTAAGCCCAAAGTCGACGGCGTCCTCGGCGGACATTACTCCCACGTTCTTCAAGCGGGCCAAGAATATCTCGTTAAAGGTCAACAGCTTGTCCGACTCTTCGACGTCTTGATAAATCAGCGGCAGCAGGTCCGTCACTAATTGGCGGAAGTTTTCCGGCAAGTCCTCTTTGAGGCCGCCAATGCGGAAGTAATTGTGCATCATCCGCGCCCCGGAAACAGCCTCGAATAGGCTCTGAATGCGTTCCCGGCCCCGGAAGCAGAACATCGAAGGCGTCATCGCCCCGGCGTCCAAGCCCATGGTGGCAACGAACAGGAGGTGACTGGCCACGCGGTTTAGCTCACATAGAATGACCCGGGCGTACTCGGCACGCTCCGGGACCTCTAATCCCATGAGCTTTTCCACCGCCATGCAATAGGTCATCTCGTTGTTGAAGTTGGCGATATAGTCCATGCGGTCGAAGAGAGTTATGACTTGATTGTATTGCTCGCCTTCGCACAGCTTTTCCGAGCCACGGTGCAGGTAGCCGATATGGGGCTCCAGATCCACAATCTTCTCGCCGTCGACCCAGAGGACCATGCGAAACACCCCGTGGGTTGACGGGTGCTGCGGTCCCATATTTAGCAGCATTTCTATCGGTTCCGCATTGGCAGATTGCTGCTGCACGGGCTGATTGGCCTGTTCTTCAGCCATCAACAATTTCCTTAGCCATCAACAATTTCCTTAGCCATCAACAATTTCCTTAGCCATCAACAATTTCCTTAGCCATCAACAA
>MUCU01000051.1 GCA_002817055.1 SAR202 cluster bacterium Io17-Chloro-G7
CAGCCGGTGTGAATCAGCCGGTGTGAATCAGCCGGTGTGAATCAGCCGGTGTGAATCAGCCGGTGTGAATCAGCCGGTGTGAATCAGCCGGTGATTTAACCGGCATTGAGCCGGTTTTAGCTGGTAACTAAACCAGTGCTTGAGCGTGATTTAGCCGGTGGGCGGCGATTAATTCCTAAGCACCAACCGGCATTCCGGGTCATCAACAATGAACTCAACCCGGGTCAACCCATCTCGAAAGGCCGCGGCGGTCACTCTTAGCCCGTGGCCGCTGGCAATCACCGGCACGTCTCCCACTAGAGCCACTGTGTAGATTCTGCCCGTTGGCAGGTCAAAGTCGATGGCCGCCCCTTCTCCAGTCTCTCTAATCGCCTTAATCTGACGGGCGGGCATTGTCACGTATTTGTCCGCAAACCCCAGAATGCGCAGGCCAGATACCCTGGGCACCAAAATCAGGTAGCGCCCAGCCCCCGACTCGGCCGTGCCTGAGATAACCGGTCCAACCACAGTCTCCTGGGCATGATAGTCGAAGACTAACAAGTCCTCCTCACTTACAAATGGGCCCAAGTCGAAGGAATAGTCGGCAGCGTTCTCGCTCAAGTTGTAAAGGTTCAAGTATGTCCAACGGAATTCGCCCAATCGGGTACTGGTATAGAACGCTTGAACGTCTGAGTGAAGCGTCGAAACTACAGGGTATTGGGGATGATCCGGTTGAGCTAAAGACCCATCGGAAAATGCCAAGCGCGACACAATTTCTTGGTCGATATGGCCCACCTTGTCCCCCAACCCCACGATACCAGCACTCAGCGCTCTGGAAATAGCGTCTCGCTGCGCATAAGGGTTGGAAAAGCCCTCGGGATGTTCCCGGTTGGATATGAAAACGTCATGGGAAGGAGCCAGACCGACAGCGCCGGCCAAGAAGGACATCATCAGGTTCTGCTTGAGATTACGCTGGGGAGAGAAATGGGTCCGGTATTCGTCTATGTAGGCCAACAGTTCCAGTTGACCTTCTTGGTGATTAACAAAATCCGTTGAAGTGCGGACACCAACGACGTTGTCATAGGCGACGGAGGCCAGGTAATGCCCCACCGTCGGCATACACAACATTATGTCCAGGCCATGTTCGGCCATGGACTGGGACAGGTGGCTGAACCACTGGTCGGACAGACCTAACCGACTACGTAGGCTGCGGCAATTCTGAATCAACGTCCGCATGAAATCGGGCCAAATGCCGGTGGCCCCCCATTCTTTGAACTGTGCGGCCAAATCCTGATAAAGCTCGGGTCCTTTGGGATACGAAGAACCTTCCTCAACTTCAAATTCGTAAGAGTTGGGGTAGTTGCTGGCTGGGTCAAAGGAAGACATGTGCAGCAGATATGGTATTCCCGTTTCCTCGCTAACCGCCTTCAAGCCTTCCGGATACTTAACAAAGTCGGGCTGGTAGCTGTGAGCGAAGCCCACCCTGTCGAACTGATACCATAAGTCAAGGCCCCAGTAGCCCACTGGGATGTCGGCGTTGCGGAAATAGTCCGAAAGTTGCCTCAGCGTGTTGGCTGTGGTTGGGCGGAATAGCTGCGCATAGTAGCCTCCGTAGCAGTTCCAGAAGCCTAATTTCCGAGCCAAAATACTATCCCGGCCCTTGGACTGGACTTCGTCTTGGTTCTCGTCTTTGCTGCTTCCGGTTGCCAGGCGGAGCAACTTCCCCCACTTCAGCGTGGTGGGCACCATAGCGTCGCCGAAAGCCATTATGGTTTTGGTGGTAGTGCCCGACGGGATTACATCCAGCAATCCGTGGAGTCCCCGGGCCACGGCAGGTCCGCTGGGAGTATCCAATATCCTTAGTGGGCTTACCATGTAGTGGTTCAAAGGAGAAATTACAACGGTACGCTCCGTGTGGTCGTAGGCGATAAGCGGAGCGAAGGGTTTGTTAGGCGACACGTGGACGTCCCGGTCCGGAGAGAAATCGGCCAACCGCAATTGCTCAGGCAGTGCGTCTAGGCCGTTGGCCACAGCTACGTCAGGGAAATAACCGGCAATGCCCGTGCCCTCGCCGCCGGTCAAACCCCAAGTGAACGTCAAAAAGCTAAGACCTTCAGCCAAACGCAGTACCGGCGAATTGAACGTGGTATTAAAGAAGCTGTCGCCCGAGCCCGTTCCGGAAATTTCCCGGAGGGCCGTGGTCTCCACCACCACGAAGCTCTCGCCAGTGTACGTCTTTATAACCTGCTCAAGCACCGGCCCTAGGGCATCCGCATAGGTCAGCGCCAGCGATTGATACTCACCTAGCAGGTCACTGTCTAGATGCTGTTTGGTCCCCTCCAGGGTCAAGGGCCCGTCGAAACTCCAATGCCACTGACCCTGGATCGGAAATCCTATCCCCAAGTCCAGCACAATTGGAACACCGTCGAAGTCAATCGCCACTCCTCCGGTACCGGTAGTTCTGACTTCCAACTTTTTATCGGCTGGAGATGAATTCATGGACATTTCATTGGGTAAATGATGGAGCGAGCGCATACTGGCGCCGGTCCGCCGGCTGCTTAGTCTTGAGATGCGTTAACCTATGGGCACTGCCACACCGCGGTCCATGGACTCATATGCTTTAAGCACAACTGTCAATGCTCCGATGCCCGCAGAGCCAGAGGTTATTGGCTGCCGTTGTTCCCGAATACTGTCCCGGAATTCCCGCACCATGGGCACCAGTCCATGATAGTCATTCTCGTAGCGTAGGGTTTGCTCCCCGCTCCGGTTGGTAAGTTTCAATCGGGGTGCGCCAATTTCAAAATGTATCTGACCCTCGGCGCCGGAAATAGTCACCCACGGCGGATTGGGGTGCTTCGATGGCGTCCACGAATGGTTGATGATACCCACCACACCGTCCGGGGACCTAGTCATCACCACCGCCCCGTCCTCTCCTCCGACGCCCGGCAAAGCCCTGGGCAGCGCTGTGGCGAAAACCTGTTCCGGCATGCCAGCCAAGTAAATCAACATGTCAACCTTGTGGATACCGCCGTCGATCAGCACGCCGCCGCCGTTTTCCTCGGGATTGTCCCGCCAACTGGTTGGGTTGAAAAATGCTTCCTCTTGAAGCTGAATCATTCGCAGGTCGCCGATGGCCCCATCGCAAGTAAGGGTCTTGGCGCTACGCACTGTCGCCATATAGCGGTAGTTTTCCGCCACCATGAAAGTGACGCCCGCACGCCGGGCTTGGGTTAGCATCTCCCGGCCCTCTAACAAGTTTAGCGCCATCGGTTTTTCAACCAGGATGTGCTTTCCCGCCCGGGCCGCAATCAGGGAGTGTTCCATATGTAGGTGATGCGGTGTACACAAATACATGGCGGCAACCCTTGGATCGGCAGCGGCGGTCCGATATGAACCAAAAGCGTCTACCCCGTCAAATTCCTTAGCATAGCTCTCGGCCCGCTTGGCGTCCCGGCTGGCAAAATAGAGGTCTATCTCCGACCGCAGGGGCGCCATCGCTTTCGCAAAGGTCCGGGCAAAATCACCACAACCTACTACACACAATGCAAACTTCAATTTCAAAGCTCCAAAAAGTTTAACTTAGCATTACGATATGCCGTTGGAAATTTCGTGTTGAACTCCCTCAAATAAACTTTTTTGACGCAAAGTCTCCGGCTCGGTCAGCCAACTCAGTCAGCCGGCTCCACGGACAGAGTATAGGATGTATCTATACGGGTCTTTGGGGCCAAAGACGCAATCGCAAGTACCAATCTCTCCGCTCCTTTGAGGGAGGGTATGATTAATTCACCCTGATTGGTCTGATCCAAGTTAAATTGGGTCACTCGATTCTCATCTCGAGACTCAATGACCTGAACAATATAGTCCTGTTTTACCCTATTGGCGATGAGGATAAACCCATCGGCTTGCCATCGTTCATCGTGGGTGACATCGTGGCCAAACGATTCGTTGAGAACGGAAGGATCGGCAGGGCCGCCTTCCCAGATAGATATCCTCCGGACGCACAGTCCCGAACCGTTTACAGCGTCGTCGGTAATGTGCTGGAATCGTAACTGAATTACTTGTCCGGCGTAGGGCGTAAGGTCAACATGTTCCTCTATCCAATCATCGCTGTTTCCCGTGTAGCCCATGCCAAAGCTATTGCCGATGGGGTTTTCTGAAGTCATATTCGGTGTGCTTACGAGATTCCACGTTGAACCTCCGTCGGTGGAAACCTCCAAATAAGCGTAATCCCAATCTTCCTCCAATTCAAACCATACCTGAAAATTGAGCGTAGCCTGACGGTATTGTGTTAGGTCAACGCTCCTGCTCAAAGTTGCGTTTATAGAATCGCCGGAGTTACCCCACCAGCAACCTTCCTCACCCACTTCCACAGGCAAAAGAGCGCTCTCCGCTTGCCCGGTGAAGTTCAAACGCAACGGCCCCTGGTGGGACATCAATTCGCCATCAAACTTGATGTACTCCACCGAATATTGGGGGATGCGAGATTTTATCTCGGAGAATTCGCTCATCTTTTTGGTTGGGTTAAATACTACCTTCATATCACCGTAGCCGTACACACCTTGGATTTCATCCAAGACGTTTGCTACCGCCCAGTTACCGAACACATCCCGAAATGTCAGATCGTACCCCAAAGAGTTCAGATAGGAATTGATGCCAACTATGCCGTCTTCAGGTTGCTCAAGTAACCCATTCAAGTTATTACGATCACCGTAATGTTCTGATAAATAGTGCATAAATAGTGACGAAGCCCCGTAGTTGGGCCCGGCATTCAACTGGGAAAGAGGCCAGTGGACCAGCGAGGTCGGAAGAGAAAAGGAAAACCTGGAACGAGATTGATGGTCCGGCCCGGCGATGGTTATGGCCAACTCGGAGAGGCCTTCATTGACCCAGGTGTCTTCCGAAGGATCGGCATTCCAATGAATGGCATGCTGTAACTCATGGGCCAAAGTGTCTGTGTATAGCTGGGTACCCACCCGGTTGGCGCTGGAATTGATATAAATAATTTCCCGTTGGTTGCTGAACTTATTTACCCATATGGGATATTCGTCGGCAGAACTGTAATATCCTCCCACGCCCTTCAAATCCGCATTAAGAATATTGATATGGGGATCGTTATCAATGCCTGGATTCCGCTCCCGGCCAAACGAGGATGTGACGTTGGGGTAAACCTGATTTTCAAAAATGGCCGCCGCCCGCTCTATGTCTGCTTGGCTGGCAGATTGACCATCTTCAAAGTACCAGTAGGCGTGGGGCGTGACGTGCCGCAACTCGAATTCGCTTTGGTAGCTCTTCAACTCAGGCAGGTTAATGAGCCAAAAGGTGTCCCTTCGGCCTTCGACGAAGGTATTCGGCTCGACGCTAATATTCGGTGTTGCTTGGCCTGGGTTCGCGGGGGAAAGCTGTGCGGTCAACAAGTATAAATCCCGCTCCGGGGCGTCCGGCAGAAATTCCGCGACCCCCAAGTACGTGAAACCGGTGGTCTCGGGTCCCGGAGTCGCAATTGACTCCGGAGTTGTCATTGACGCCGGAGTTGCCATAGAAGGCGCGGGCTTTGCCGATGCCGATGCCGCTTGCGTTGCTGTAGCCTGGGGTAGCGGCTGGCTAGGAATGCTAGGCGTGGATACCGCAACTACGGGTTCGGTAGGCACTGTAATAGTTGTTAAGGCCGGAGTTGCCGGTGTGGTGGCGGTTGGATTGGCGCAGGCTAAGGCAACTAAGGCCACGGCTAACGCCATTGGGGCGCCAAAAATATAAGTCCTAAAATTCATCTACTCTAGTATTTGCAGATACTTTGGTATTTGCAAGAGAAGAAACTTATCATGAGGTTGATGCCGGGTAGGCTAATATGCCCTACTCATGCTTGTTAAACTGACTCATGGCAGCATCGATGCCTTCTTCTATAATATGCTCCACAGACGCCAAAACTCGGTCAACGGCCTTGGAAACTACGATCTCTTCTTCGCCGGAAAACGATCCAAGCACATGGGGTATCGACGACTCGCCTTCAGCGGGAGGGCCGATGCCGACCCGAATCCTGGGAAAATCCTGTGTGCCCAGGGCGGAAATAATCGACTTCATGCCATTATGACCGCCGTCACTGCCTTTGGCGCGAATACGCAATCGCCCCAAGGGCAACTCCATTTCGTCATAAATAATCACTAGGTCCTGGGGTTGAGCACGAAATCGCGTTAGCAGGTACGCTATTCCCTCCCCGCTGTTGTTCATGAATGTGCGGGGTTTGGCTAGCACCACCTCTTGACCCGAGTACAAGCCCTGACCAAGGACCGCTTTGGCCCGCCGTTCCTTGGTGAGTATTTCCCACCTTTTCGCCAAAACATCCAGGCATCTGTACCCCACGTTGTGCCTGCTGGAGCGATAGCGGTCACCCGGATTGCCAAGGCCGACTATCAATCGCATACTAACTGATTATCCCCTGGATAAAGCCCACCAATTCGGAGCTGATAGTGTTGGACAGTGCGGAAAGATCGCTGGCCTGGACAATCTTTAACAAGTCGTCCAGCCGTTCATCCCGTCTGCCTTGTAGGATCCGTTCGACCAACATGGTGCTCAGTTGCCGGTTCTTGGCTCCCAAAGCCAAGTCCACCGCCGCCATCATCCTAGTCAGTTGATCTAAGGACAAATGTACGTCTAGGCTCAACCGGCATGACTCGCACCAAGGCGAGGAGTCGAGCATGATATCCGGCCGCGCGACTAAACAGGGGCCTAGGCCCGGACTCAACTCATCGATCGTATCTAGCAGTTCTATGCCCGACGGTGCACCCAACTCGGCTAGCGTGTTTAACAGTTCCAACGCGTCTAGCTTGAGCCGCGCCGACTCTAAATCTCGTAGGAATACCGGCAACTGGTTGCGTATGTTTTCGTGGTGGCTTCGATACTCGTCGCGAAAACGACCCTTAAACCCGGCTACGTCCCTCATCAAGACATCCCAATTACGTCGTCGGAATTCGGCCAAGCCTCCTACGGATAAGCTCGCCAATAACCCTTGCCGGTCTATTGAAAGCTCTGGGTGGGATTCGGGCGGCACTACGGCACCCGCCAAATATTCCAGCGCACCCGAAATATCCTGGCTAAAGCGTGCCAGCCCTGCCAACTCTCGCAGAGTCACCAGGTCTGATTCCCAACTCCGAAAGTCGTCATATGTGTCTAAGACCGAACGGTATATCTCCGAAAAATTCGTCCCCTTAACCTCCGACATTCTGTCTAGCGCTTGTTGAGGTTCCAAATCCTCGCCGTCTTGAGAGGATTTCCAACCTAATATGCCACCCAGTCCCCGGGCTTGGGCCACATCCTGTGTCAAAGCACTTAAATCTTCCAAAAGTAGCTGTTCCTGGCCACGGACCGCGTCTTCAGAATCGGCGGTCGCAAGTCTAGGAGAAACGGCGCGTAGGTCATGTAAAGCATTGTTCCAACCGGTTTCTGTTAGCGATTCAGCGATGGGAACAATTTGGTCAGCCCAACCAGATATCCGCAAGTCCCAGCGCAATGCCGGAATCAGGTCGGGAGTAAACCGCCCAGACGCCAACGGCCTGCCGTCAAACAAAGCCACCTGGTGGCCTGTCTGTAATTCAAGGGCAAGCCCAGGTCTATGTTCCTGCAAGAAGACCAGCAGAAACAGGGTTGCCAAAGGGCCGGTAAGACCAATCTCGTGGGCTAGGTAGCGGTGCAGGTCGGCCCATGTCGATGGCCCGTCTTGCGCTGAGATTCTGTTCCGGACCAGTTCGAGCACGGGGTTTGGATCATCTCTATTAGCTCCGCCGCTCAGCCCGAGGGCCGACACCAGCTCCTGCATTCCATATTGGGGCGCTTCGCGTTGGCCGAAAACTGCGCCGAAGACCTCACCGACGGCTTCCGGCTCAATAGGCCTCGACTGGCCACTTAAGTCCACAGTCCACCGGTAATTGGGGCCAAGCACTTCTCAGCAGCCATGCCGCCACCCGCGAGAACCAAGCATGAGGGTCCATACCCGCGAAAATAACTTGCGGTTGGGGGCTCATGTCATTTCCAGCGATGATCTGGCCTTCCGAGTAACGGACCGAATCCTCGCCCAATAGCTGTTCTTCCAATTCGTCTAACCTGCGCCTCAGTGTGGTCCGAATCAGGGCGGCCTCGGTGTCCTGTTGCGTCAGGTAAACAGCTTGGGTCTCTCGAGTGGTGGAAACTTCACTAGCCAGTCGGCTGCGGCGCCGGTATCGCCCGGGAGCTGGCAGACACACTGCAGTACGAGGGTCCCGAATCATCGGTTCCAGCCCGCCCCGGCGTTGTCGGAGCAGCACTACCCTAAAGTAGATATCCCCGTCCAGAGTATTGCCCCACCGCGGAGACCATGTGTCCGCCCGAACCACCTCACCAGGGTAGTCTATGCCAAGATGCTGGCATCGAAAGGGCACCGCTTCGCCCAAGGGGAACTGCTCTAGCCACACCCTTGGTTCTCCGTAGATGGTCAACTGTCTTGATCCTGCGGACCGGTCTCAAGCGAGAGACCCCTTGCCGCTAACTCCAACATCTCCAGAAACTCTGCTTCGTCAAGAACTTGTGTCTCCAAGCGTTTGGCGGCGTCCAGCTTGGAGCCCGCCGACTCGCCAGCCAAGAGATAGGTGGTCTTTCGGGTGACTGCCGAGGCCACGCTCCCCCCCAGCGCTTTAATACGCGACTCGGCCTCCCGCCGGGGAAACGACGACAACGTACCGGTTACCACAAAGGTTTGGCCCAGCCAGGGGAACCGGCTGGGATCAATTGTTACCACTTCCTGCTGTGGGTTAACTCCTAGCGTCCGCAGCTTTCCGATGACTTTACGGTTGTGGGGCACGGTGAAGTAAGCCACGATGCTCTCGGCGATTTTGGGGCCGATGCCCGCAATTTCAGTTAATTGCTCTTGGCTCGCTGAGGCTAGATCGTCGACGTTGGCAAACCGTTGGGATAGTAGATCGGCAACCTCGGAACCCACGTGCAATATGCCCAATGCGAAAAGCAACCTGGGCAACGGCCGTGCCTTGCTGAATTCGATGTTGCTCAGAATCCTTTCGGCCAGCTTTTCCCCCATGCGGTCCAATTCCAATAACCGGTCTCTCTTCAATATATATAGGTCCGCTAGATCGGTAACCAGGCCCTGATCAATAAAAATCCGGCACCACTGCTCGCCCAAGCCGTCAATGTCCATCGCTCCCTTGCTGACAAAGTGCTTCAGCAGTTCAAAAAACTGCGCCGGGCACGAATTATTGGGGCAGCGGTGCATCGCTTCGTCTTCCGGCTTGACCACCTCGGTCGAGCAGACCGGGCAATGGGTTGGCATACGGAAGGCCTGTTCTTGGCCGGTCCGCCGCTCGGTCACCGGTCCTACAACATGGGGTATGACGTCTCCCGCCCGCTCGATGGTCACCAAATCCCCGATACGCACATCCTTCCTGTGGATATCCTCCTCATTGTGTAGGGAGGCCTGTCGAACCGTGGCTCCGCTTACCACCACCGGCTCTAGGACCGCATAGGGATTGAGGCTTCCGGTGCGGCCCACATTGATGCCGATGTCCAGCAGGCGCGTTACGGCTTGTTCCGCCGGGAACTTGAAAGCAATGGCCCACCGAGGTTCACGGCCCACCACGCCCATAGAATTCTGATAAGCGAATGGAGCGACCTTGATAACCACACCATCGATTTCGTAGGGAAGCTCGTGGCGCTTCTCCACCCACGACAAATAGTAATCGTGCACCTCTTGTACAGACCGGCAGATTGCACTTAGGGGGTTAATCCTAAAACCCAGAGACTTCAGCCACTCCAAGGCATCCCAATGGTTTTCCGGTCCTGAGTACCCGCCCATGTCGCCCAAGGCGTACACCCAAATTTGCATATTGCGGGAAGCTGTTACCTTGGAATCGAGTTGCCGCACACTGCCCGCCCCGGTGTTTCTGGGGTTGGCGTACAAAGGTTCACCCCGCTCTGCACGTCCTTCGTTCAAACGACGAAATTCGTCCAACGGCAGGTAAACCTCTCCTCGGGCTTCCAAATGGGGCGGCGGGTTACTCTGCAGTCTCACCGGAATGCTGCGCACAGTACGCAGGTTCTGGGTCACGTCCTCACCCACCGTGCCGTCGCCCCGGGTGGCGCCTCGCACCAGAACGCCGTCTTCATAGGTCAGGTTTACCGCCAGCCCGTCAATCTTCAGTTCGCACACCATGTCGAACTCGGCGTCGTCAACGAGGTTTTTGGTGCGGCGGTACCACGCTTCCAACTCTTCAACATTAAAGGCGTTGGCCAAACTTAGCATTGGCTGGGTATGCTGGACCTGGGTGAAGCCTTCTGATGGGATTACGCCCACCCGTTGCGTAGGCGAATCTGGGGTGATCAACTCCGGGCATTCTTCCTCCAGTTGGCGAAGCTCCCGAATAATACGGTCGTACTCTGGGTCGCTGATCTCCGGGTCGTCTAAGGCATAGTACCGGTAGTTGTGGTAGTTGAGCTGTTTCCGCAACTCGGCTATTCGCTGGCTATAATCTGAATCAACCATGCTTACTTAACCATGCTTTATCCATTTTTGCCCAACGTCAACCGAAGGCAATGGAGCCACCGGTATGATAACACTTGATTTCCGTCCCAAATACTCCTTTAAGACAGAATTGCGTTGCCAGGCTGCACTAGAGCCTGAGCAACGCTTTTGTGCGGCAGAGGAATTAGCTAGTTCGATATGATGCGAGGTCTGCGACAGGTGAGCCGAAGTTTACGGGTGTCAATGCTCCGGCCAGTTTGGGTCGTCGCAGCATAGGCCGACTGAAGAATTCTATCCAGAACCCCGGCTTTGCACCAAATGCTCTTTGGCTGCGTCCGCTGACAGATTCTATCCAGATCCTAACAAAAGCTCTTTGGCTGCATTAATGGAAGGGTTAGGCGAAGGGTCTACTCCGCGAAGCAATGCCAGGTAATAACTAACGTAATCTCCCAGAAGCAGCATATTTAAAATACGCGCCAGCGGGGAAGAACCATCACCGTTCAGGACCATGCGGGGAATATCGTGGTTGGCCAAAGTTTCTAAAATTACCCGGTTGTGCCGCTCATGAATCGTACTATCGACTCCGGGCTTCCGGACTACTGCGCCGCTGGTCACGTCATCCTTGGTCAATGGGTCCAAAATCAAGGCCATTGCCGGTTGACCAATGGGAGAAGCAAAGGCTTCCACCGAATTGTGCAGCAACTCGGGCAGCACCTCGTAGAAAGACCACATTTTAGCGTTTTCATTGAATTGGGACTTCCACCGTCGCGCCATTCCAGAAAAAAGACCGCTCCCGTAAACGATAATCAGGTTATCCATTAGTTCCAATGCTATTCGTTTGGCGGGGTTATCAACCGCCGGAACGTCCTCCGACCACACGGAAGCATTATGGGAAACCGAGCTGATCGCACTTGTCGCTTCATCTTCATCCAAGTCCAGCAGTCGTAACCCGCTCAGAACGCCCAAGATCAACATGAGGTTGTAAGCGACGGCGGTGCGAGGTTCGGATGAAACGTCAATGTGCAGTAATGGCACACCCGCATTCCGCGCCCTTTGGGAAAGTTTGCCGCCGCTGCCAATAGCTATTGTCCTGGCTTTTGCTTTGACAGCTTGATCAAACAGCGCAATAGTTTCTTCGGTATTGCCAGAGTAGCTGGACGCTATAAAGATTGTGCCCTGATCCAAAGAAAAGGGGAAGGCCAAGTCCCGCACCACCAGAATCGGGACCCGGGGAGCCAGGGTAGACGCAGAGCTTAACTTAGAGGCCGCCAAATCAGCCGCCAAGTCCCCTGCCATAGCGGAGCCACCCATACCACCGACTACTACTTTGCTCCCGCTGGACCATGCTCCGGGCAACGAAAGTTTTTGCGAACTCTGCCAAGCCGCCAAGCATTGATCGGGTATTGCCCTCAGGCGGTGGCGAAGGCCAGATGGATCCACGCGGGAATATGTTCCCTTATCGTCTATCAGGTGCTTGGCCTCTTCAGCCATTATAGAAACTTCTCCTGCCTTCCCTACACATGTATTGCGAGAATTTATGTATTGCCCGACCATCCGCAGTAAAGGTCGATCCGCAGGATAGCATCGCATTACCTAGGGTCACCGGAACCATGATCCCTTGAAGCATACTGCTCCGCCTTCATGGCAAACCACGGCTCAATCTTACGCTTGAACCACGGTGACAATCTTGAGCTAAAGGGAAGCATTTTGTGAAAGCCCAAGTAAGCGTACATTACGTTGCCGTTGGGAGTAATGTATGCGGTATCGAAGTTCTTAAGAATTCGGTAACTAATGAAATAGGCCCAGGGCGTCAATCTATTATGAAAGTGGTCGGTGGTTACGTGGGCCAAGTGGGCGATAACCAAGGCTAGAAATAGAGGGTGGTAGAACGCTGCCGCAAGGGCAACGATGCCAGCGGCCGAATACTCCCACGCATGAAAAAGCAAATAGATTCGCTTGCCCTTACCCCTTACGTACCATTGGTAAAAATCGAATAAATGGTCAATGTCCATGA
>MUCU01000052.1 GCA_002817055.1 SAR202 cluster bacterium Io17-Chloro-G7
ACCGCTGTTGGGTCATCCCCACCGCACGCCGCTAGGATCAGAATGATTACACCCAAAAATCCTGATAAAAGATATTTCCGCATTAGACCACTCCTTCTAACTAATTAAGCTGTGCAGTTCCCGGGTAACCTATCTGCCGTAGTGGCCACTGTGGTTGGGCCCCCAGTCGTATAACCCTGCGCTCTTTAGAAACCACTCCTTGATAAAGAGGCGGGAAAACGATGCCTAAAATATTCCATTACACCGATTTAACTGGCCTAGAAGGCCTCTATCCTGAATGTAGGGCGTCCCCCCCAAGGCCAATCGATGGGAGGATTATCTACAGGGAACCAGCACTATAACCCCCGTGATTATCTTTCTATGGCTCATTTTCGTAAGCACGGTTTCGTAAGCACGGTAGTATAGGGATTGGTTTTATTTTTTGTCAACTTCAATCATATGACGAATATGGCGTTTATTTATAAGCTTTCCGAATATTAAGTTAACATCTTTGTAATAATGTCATCCAGATAGTATACGAAATATCTTCTATATATTACGAAATAATGCCAAAAGCCACGAGGAATAGGGTTCAGAAATTAGTAATTAATTGAACGATAACAGCAAAAGATTGCGTTATTCTATCGCTGCACTTACGCCAGCAACGATTCGACTGAAAAGATTTGCGTTAGTCGATTCATGAAGGTAATAAATCCATTTCGCAGGTCAACTACGGGTTATATGAAGGAAAATACCCGTCCGGGACAAAAAGATCCGCCGGGGGGGCAGACTCTCCTCCCTCCGGCGGGTTTTAGTTGCGGGTCTTAGTCGATGAAGTCAATCAGTATTATTCTGCATAAACATTGCAGTGCTGGCCGGAAATCACATGTATTTCGCATTTTCTTTCGTTCCCAATCAATGTGATAAAGTGCTACATTGGCCAAACGGCCGTAATGGCTTGAGCTTGCCGAGGTATGGGAATGGCCTGGCAAGCTCACAAGTGCAATCCAAGGAATTGCAAAAGCTCCCCATTTATGGAAGATCATGTGACTGCCAAAGGAATTGTTTGGAAGCCCTTCCCAAAACAACCTCAGAGAGCCCGGATCTAAACGACAGTCGATACCGGTTTGTGATAGGCGGGTTGGTCCTTGTCTGCCACCTGGCGTTGGGAATGAACCTGTTCTCAGCCTCCCCAGTTCTGCCATTAATCATCGACGAATATTCCATCAGCCGGTCTTCGGCTGGCCTGATGGTAACCCTGGCCCTGTTGTTCGCGGCTGTATTCGGACTACCCGGCGGCGTAATAATCTCTAGAATCGGAGTCAGGCGGGCTTTCACCATTGGCTTTTGGTTAATGGCCTTGCTGGTCCTCTCCCCCCTCGCTCCCAATTTCGGCGTCCTGCTGGCCTTGCGTTTAGCCTTCGGCATTGGGGTCGCATTACTACTCACCGCAACCGGTCCTTTGTTGATGCGATGGTTCAAACCTAAGGAAATTCTGGTGATGAACGGTCTGAATACCGCCGGACTCAGCCTTGGCATAGCGCTATCCGTAGCCACTGCTGCGCCTTTGGCTGAGGCCGTGGGTTGGTCCATGGCCTTGGGTATTTTCGGATGGACCGGGGTGGCCGGGGCTATATCGTGGGCCTTCTTGGCAAGGCCCGTGGGGCAAGCCGGTCCCTCGGTGGCAATGCTCACTAAGAAAGAGCTTTGGTCTATTCTTTCCCACCCGGTCGTGCTACTTCTGGTGGCCGCAGACGCCGGAGTATTAGTTCAATACACGGCCCTGACCAGTTGGCTGCCCACATTCTTCAACGAGGCAAGGGACATTTCTCTGTCGAGAGCCGGGTTTATTACAGGGCTCTTGCCCTTCGTTGGCGTATTTGCCGTGCTTGCCGGAGCGTTCCTGCCGTCCCGGTTAGGATCCCGGCACATGTTCTTCCTGGTGCCGGGCATTTTTATCGTACTGGGTGGGCCCGGTTCCTTTCTGTCAGGCAACCTAGTTGTCATTTACGTTTCCTTGGTGGTCTTGGGTATGGGCTCCTGGCTCTACGTTCCCACGCTTCTGTCATTACCCATGGAACTGCCCGGCATGACTCCAGAGAAAGTGGCCATAATCTGGGGGTTTATCATCACGGTTTCCGGATTTTGCATGTTCATATCTCCCCTATTGGTGGGGGCTATGAGGGACATATACGGCAGCTTCACGCCCGGGTTCATCATCTGTGCTGTCGCCGCTTATACCTTACTGATGGCGGGCATCCTGATACCGCGCGTGGGGCGTGGGAACAGCGAGCTTCACTCCCAGGATTGACAATTCCAGCATTGACAACCCCAGCATTGACAACGCTGTGGGGTGCGAGTAATTTTAATGCGCCGGACCGTCTGGACACCCAGGCTGGGCCAAACTCAAAACCCCAAGCATTCCCTGGGATTATTCATTCATAAATCCCTCAGAAATCGCTGCTATGATTAGGAGCCGAGGAAGGCTACAGCCGCACTTCAGAACTTTGGGTCTCTGGGGCATGCAATCTTGGGTTTGCGCTAGTGTCTATAAGATCCCTTGTCGCTCCGGAGCTGGCACATCTGGCAATAGACAGAGCAGCGACTTTCATTATTTCTGAAATCACAGCAATCAGTCAGGAGGATATCGTGGCGAGATTACCAGCAGCTACCCGAGACAGCGTCCCCGATGGCCAAAAGGATGTTTTCGACGAGATGGTCCAGAAGCTGGGAGGAGTGCCCTCCTACGGACCGGGCTCGGTGATGATTCACGTTCCGCAAGCCCATAAATGCGCCACAGCATTGAACGACTACCTGCGCAATGATTCCACCCTGCCCAAAAAGATTCAGGAATTGTCCATGCTGGTCACGGCCCGGGAGATGGACTGCCAGCACATCTGGAATGCCCACGCAGGCGCGGCCCGAGAAGCCGGGGTTCCCGACAAGTTGGTGGACGATATTCGAGAAAATCGGGCACTAACCGGCCTGGGAGCGGATGAAGAGGCCGTGGTCAACCTAGGTAGGGAATTTTTCCGCACTCACAAGGTTAGCCGGGGCGCTTTCCAGGCGGCGTTGGAGCAGTTCGGTCAGACCGGCGTTGTGGAGTTGGTTTTGACCATGGGTAACTACAGCCTGCTGTCATTCGCCATCAACACTTTTGACACGGACCTGCCTCCGAACCGGTCCGAACCGCTGCTACCTATCTAACGACTCTAACCGCGTATGGCAACTGTCTTTAGTAGCTTGTTTGTCGGGAGACTATCATGTGCGGACGGTAGGTATCGTCAGAGTTAATCAATTTCTCACTTCAGGAAATCCAAAGCCCGCAGTATCCAAGATGGGCAAAATATTCAGGGAGCAACAGATATGGATGTGCAGCCATTCAAAATCGAAGTGGCCGAGGAAACGTTAACCGACTTGCAGGAAAGGCTGGCCCAAACCCGTTGGTCCGATGAAATTCCTAGATCGGATTGGGACTACGGCACAAACCTGTCTTACCTCAGAGAGTTGGTGGATTATTGGCGGACCAGCTTCGACTGGCGTGCCCAGGAAGCGGCCATCAACCGATTTTCCCACTTCCGGGCAAACGTGGACGGTTTGGGTATTCACTTCATCCATGAACAGGGCAAAGGCCCAAACCCGATGCCATTGATCTTGACCCACGGTTGGCCCGGCTCATTTTTCGAGATGTCGAAGATTACGCCATTGCTTACCGACCCGGCCAACCACGGCGGAGATGCTGCGGACGCATTTCACGTGGTGACACCTTCAATGCCCGGATACGGTTTTTCCGACGCTGCGAGAGAGCCGGGGATGCATGTGCTCCGGGTGTCGGACTTTTGGGTCAAGCTAATGACTGAAGACTTGGGCTACAATCGGTTCGGCGCTCAGGGAGGAGACTGGGGGGCCAGCGTTACCGCCAACCTCGGCTATTCCTATCCGGAAAACCTCATCGGCATTCACCTGACATCGATGGTCCGGCCCACTCCCTATTTGGGTGCCGGCTCCACCCCTCTCTCCGATGACGAGCAGGCGTTTATGCAACAAAGGGAGGAGTGGACACAAGCGGAGGGCGGTTACGGGCACATTCAAGGGACGAAGCCCCAGACGTTGTCCTACGGTCTCAACGATTCCCCCGCAGGCCTGGCCGCTTGGTTGGTGGAAAAATACCGGACTTGGAGCGATTGCGGCGGCGACGTTGAAAAACGCTTCACCAAGGACGAGTTGCTGACTACCATCACGATCTATTGGGTTACACAGAGCATTAATTCCTCCACCCGTCTCTACTACGAGACCACCAGGCATCCTTGGGACTTGAAGCAGGGCGAACGTATTTCAGTGCCGTCAGCCATGGCCGTTTTTCCGGCGGAGATAAGCCACCCGCCCAGGGAGTGGGGGGAGCGATCGTATAACGTCCAACGTTGGACCGATATGCCCAGCGGTGGCCACTTCGCCGCTTTGGAAGAACCCGAGAGGCTGGCAGAGGACATTCGGGCTTTCTTCCGCCCATTAAGGGACTGATTCGCCACTGGAGTAATGGTCTACCGGGATTTTTTATTCACTCCCTCGACACCTGATCATTCCCTGGAATTATGGATTAACAAGAACGTTGCATAGGTTCGGGGAGTGGGTTGATTAAGGAGTCCGGTAAACCCGGCACTCCGGACACGCGGGTGTCAGCCGGTAGAAACAGACCAAAACAATACACCTCCAGTTACGTGATTGGGAAAATCGTTTAGACAATGCGATTATGAAACCTATCTCGCGTGGTACCGGAGTGGCTGGCAAGCTACGCAGGAATCATCCTGTTGGTTGGGATTTTCGTAAATCTACCGGCGGGATTCGTCCAATGCACTCATAGCCTCACCATAACCAGAGCGTTTTTCCTGCGCAGGCCTGGCGTTGACCACAATACTGCTTTACGACCCTATTTACGGCTGTTTTTAATGGCGACACAAAGCTCACGGCTACCGTGGTTGCCACGAGACCAACGCCGGTTGCAACGGTTGGGAACCCTTGACGATGAACCCACTATCGGTTTCTTCCAGCAAATCCGGCAGGGTTTCCTCTAGGCGCGCCAATTGACTGCTGCCCGGAGCCAAGTACAAGCGGCCCGTCAGTTGCTCCAAAGCCTGTTCCCGATCGTCAAATCCTTTTTGGGGGAGTTGCTCCAACATTTCAACGTTGGCGTTTATTCCCAACTGGGACAGCACGTCACGGAATTGCGGTAGGCTGGGCAAGGGGATTCGATCTTCACGGTGAACTATCTGCCACAATGGGTATATCTGCGACTGAGGTGGGGTTTGAAAAAGCACCACCAGCACCTTTTCCCGGGCGTGGGCTTCCATTTTCCTGACGAAACTCTCTATCCCGGCCACTACGTATAGGACGTGGACGCACAAGACGATGTCCACCGTCTCCACTTGCGCTTCTTCCCACCGGGCCTCGACCAGAATGACGTTTTCCAAGCCCGACTCCAACGCCTGCTCACGCAACACTTGGCACATGCTGGAAGAGGGCTCCACAGCTACAACTGCTCGGCAACGGGTCGCCAAGGGAAGGGCCAACCGGCCGCCGCCGGCTCCCACATCCATTAGCGATTGGCTGGGCTCAACTTCTTGTATCAGCCGGTTTACCAGCGGGTCTTCAGTGCGCCGAGGGTCGGCCCGGAAATTCTGGGCAAAGGGCCGCCAATGGTCTTGAGGAGGTGGTACCTCTCCCCGCTTGCCGTCCGATTGGGCGTGCTCGGTCTCGACCGACTCTCGCCACCGTTGGGTTGCTGTCATGCTTTTCTCCTAGTCACACATCTGAGGAACTCAGGTAATCTCAGCTCCCACGTGGTAATTCTAAGGCCGCTATTAACGTCCTTCAATCAACCGGTTAAATCATCCATAATAATCAGCCCAAATAAACGGTGGCTCACCACTCGCGGCTCTCTAAAGTATAGAATAAGGGCCAAAGGAACCAGTGACTTCAGACAAAAGCCTGGGTGGAGTGGACAAGACTTTGGCAAAATCGCTTTCAGTATCTAGATGGAGACATGGCTTGATCGGCTTCTTGGTCTTTGCCGCCCTGGTAGTTCTAGTGGCTTGCGGCGGAACAAACACAACTCCGGCCACCAGCACCGCAACTGTACTAGCGTCGGCCACTCAATCCGGGCTGACAGTTTTAAAGCAGGCGACCCCTTTGCCAACCACCACTCTAGTGCCGCCCAGCACCGCTTCACCAGCGAGTACCGTCGAACCCGCCGACGCCATTTCACCGGCGAGCACCGCCGGACCCGCCGAGACCATTTCACCGGCCAACACCGCTCCACCAGTCAACACCACCGAACCAACCGAGACCATTTCACCGGCCAACACTGCTCCACCAGCGAACACCGCCGAACCAACCGAGACCATCTCACCGACCAACACCGCTCCACCAGCCAGCACAATTTCACTGCCAGCTACTTTAGCACCATCCGCTACGCCCCCACCGGCTACCACACCTCCAGCCGATGACCGGGTCGCTGCTGAAACTCCTCCGGCACTACGACCCTTGTTAGTGGAACGGAGATTCGAAAATCTCGCTTTCAGCCGGTTAACCAACTTGGCCCAGCCGGACGATGGCTCGAACAGGCTGTTCGTCACCGAGCAGGGCGGCCTAATCCGAGTTTTCCCCAATCATCGAGACGTTGCGGAAACCCAAGTGTTTCTCGACATTAAGGACCGGGTCAGTACAGTGAATAACGAAGAGGGGCTTTTGGGACTGGCCTTCGATCCTGATTTCCAAATCAACGGTTCATTTTATGTTTATTACTCAGCCTCCGATCCGCGGCGTTCCGTAGTCTCCCGGTTCTCCGTCAGCGGGGACGATCCCAATCTTGCCGAAGGTGGCAGCGAGTTGGTGATCCTGGAAATTTCCCAACCGGCAGGCAACCACAACGGTGGCCAGCTGGCCTTTAGCCCTGGAGGGTTCCTGTACATAGGCGTTGGAGACGGGGGACTGGGCGGCGACCCCTTCGGCAATGGGCAAAACACGGGGACGCTGCTAGGCACAATTCTAAGGATCGACGTCTCAGTCGCAGTGGAAAGTGAGCCCTACCGTATCCCGGCCAACAACCCTTTCCTCGGGGTAGCCGGATCAAGGGAAGAGATTTTCGCCTACGGCCTACGCAATCCATGGCGTTTTTCTTTTGACATGGGGCCGGCTGATATGGGCCCGGCTAATGCGGGCTCAGCAAAGGCTGGGCGGGACGCTGGGGAAAAAGGAGAAGCGGGCAAGGCCGTAGAGATTTGGGTCGCGGACGTCGGGCAAAATCAATGGGAGGAAATAGATTTGGTCCGCCGCGGATTGAACTACGGTTGGAACGTCATGGAAGGAGGCCACTGTTTTTCCCCCAGGTCCGGGTGCGACGACACCACTTTGGAGTTTCCCTTGGCCGAATACGGAAGAGATGCTGGTTGCTCAGTCACCGGCGGTTACGTTTACCGGGGAAACAAACTTCCGTCTTTGGCTGGGGCCTACGTTTTCGGCGACTTCTGCTCCGGGACCGTCTGGGGAATGCGCTACGACGGCACGTCGGTAACCGACAGCATCCGGTTGGCGGAATCTGGGCTCAACATCACTTCTTTCGGCCAAGACCTGGCCGGGGAGATTTACATCCTGTCCCGCAACGACGGCATCTACCGCTTGGCAAGGCCGGATTAAGGGGGCAGAGGAGCATAGTTCCCGAGCTTTGTGGCCAAACCGATGGCGCGTCAGTATCCGACGGCAGCGTACGGGGGGAATCAATACGTTGCTCCGGCGCAGGCCGGTTCCCTGGGCTTTGCGGATTTGAGAGGTTTTCTGGATTCCGGCCTGCGCCGAAAAGACGCACCCGAACGTATCCCACTTTAACGTATCCCACTTTAATGTGACGCCAAGCATATACGCTTGACAGGCAGCAACCCCGCATGATTTGCTGTGCCTGAGCCGGGAGAGCGCACTTGGTTGGGGAACACTACGGCTCTCGATGATTAAACGCAACACCTAGTCAAATCACAACACCGATTCAATTCAAATGAAGCGAAATAAACACGAGGTCGAATGATGGACGAAAAGTTGATTGGAGTGGCTATAGGCGGAAACAAGGTAGCGAATGTTCAAGCTGACATAGAGGCGGCGGAAAAGGTCGGCATTCAAGCGGCCTGGATGACCACCGGAGGCGCCAGGCTTGACAGCATCACTACTTTCGCAGCTACCGCCGCCCGAACTCAGAGTATAAAATTCGGCACCTCCATTGTCCCCACCTACCCTCGCCATCCCTTGGTGATGGTGCAACAAGCTCAAGTGGTGGGCCAATTGGCGCCGGGGAGGTTCCGCTTGGGAATCGGCCCCAGCCACCGCCCAACCATGCGGGCAATGGGAATCCAGATGCCCAGTCCCTTGGGCCACCTCCGAGACTACTTGAAGATACTCAAGGCGTTATTGCAGACAGGCAAGGTGGACTACGACGGCGAGTTTTATCAGGCCCACGACAGCATTGGAGAACCGGTCGACGTACAGGTGATGGCGTCGGCCTTGCAGAGAAACTCCTTCGAGTTGTGCGGCGCCGAATCCGATGGCGCAATCAGCTGGGTGTGCCCCAGCGCCTACCTACGGGACGTAGCCTTGCCAGCCATGAAAAAAGGAGCCGAGCAGGCCGGCAGGCCGGTTCCGCCTCTGATCGCTCACCTCCCCGTCTGTGTTCACGACAATGTGGATGAGGTCCGGGCCGCTTTCCGTGAGCAGTTCCCGGTGTACCCGACCCTCCCTTTCTACAGGCGCATGCTGGTCAGCTCCGGATATCCTGAAGCGTCCCAGAAAACGTGGAGCGACGCCATGATGGACGGCTTGGTAGTCTATGGCGACGAAACGAAGGTGGCTGAAGGATTAAAGAAGTTGTTCTCCGACGGTGCCGGCGAAATTCTGGTTTCCCCGGTGCTGGCGGGCGATGACCGGTCCGCGTCTCTGAATAGGACCCTGAACCTACTGGGTCAGGTAGCCCAGTCCGGCTAGTAGAAACTGGGGCTGTGTCTGGATTTCGATGGCGCAAATGGCTAGTTTTAGAAATATGCGTCAAAATTGGCCGTTCGCCCTGAGCCAGTCGAAGGGTTGCTCTGAGAAAAAACGGTCCGACAATCTCACCGGGACGTTCTATCAACAAGCCATAAAATCGATATCGGCAGGGGGCACAATTGAAATATGACGTTTTAATAGTTGGCGCAGGCTCGGCAGGCTGCGTCCTGGCGGCCCGCATATCCGAAGACCCGGACCGGTCGGTGCTGCTCTTGGAGGCGGGGGCCGATTACCCGAACTTCGAGCACCTGCCCGACGAATTGAAGAACGGATTTAATCAGGATGCCTCCTCCCTTGATTCGCCTTTCAACTGGGCTTACCAGGCATCGGGAGCCCACGGTCAAGAATCCCCTTTGCAGGTTGCCCGAGGCAGGGTAGTTGGTGGCTCCAGCGCCGTGAACGGCCAGGTACTCCTGCGGGGCATTCCCGAGGATTACGACTCTTGGGCGGAAATGGGAAACGACCAATGGTCTTTCATCAATGTGCTGCCATTCTTCAGAAAGCTAGAAACCGACGAAGATATACGCGACGACTTTCACGGCAGCGACGGCCCGATACCCGTCCGCAGGGAAAAACGGCAAAACTGGCGGCCCTACCAGTCGGCCTTTGTTGAAGCCTGCGTGACGGCGGGTTACGCGGAAAACGCCGACATGAATCACCCAGACTCCACCGGCGTGGGCCCCGTGCCGGTTAACACCGCCAACGGCATCCGCATGAACGTTGCCCTGACCTATTTGGACCCGGCCAGGCACCGCCTGAACTTGACGGTCAAAGCCAATGTGCTTGCCAGGCGTGTCCTTTTCGAAGGCGACAGGGCAACTGGAGTGGAAGTGGAGAGCGATGGTCAGATATTCGTCGTAGAAGCCGATCAGATCGTCCTCGCCGCTGGGGGAATCGCCTCTCCCCAACTGCTTTTGCTTTCGGGTGTGGGCCCGGCCGACCAGTTGCGAGAATTAGGAATTCCCGTGGTCCGGGACTTGCCCGGAGTTGGGCAGAACCTGCGGGACCACCCATTGGTAACCGTCGAATTGGCCGTCAAAGAAGGAGTCCACTTGGACATCAATGGCCCCCGGATACAAGCCGGGCTTCGCTACACCGCCGCCGGGTCGTCCCTGCGCAACGACATGCAGATTTTTCCAGGGAACTACGGTGGCCCGAAGACTGGAGATCCCTTGGGGGGCGCTTTGAAAACCCGGGAGCTGGGTGTGAGGCTGACCTGTATTCTGGAACTGGCCTACAGCGCCGGCGAACTGCGCTTGGCGTCGAATGACCCGACTGAAAAGCCGAAACTGGCCTACCGTTATCTGGAAGACCCACGGGACTTGGAGCGGTGCCGGGAAGCCGTACGGATTTGCCAGCGCCTGCTGGAACACCCGTCCCTCCAATCAATCGTCGACCATTGGGCGGAACCCACCGAGCAAGACCTGGTATCCGACCAGTCATTGGACGCATGGTTGGCCAAAAACATCAGCACCGCCCAGCACACCTGCGGCACCTGTAAGATGGGGCCGGATTCCGACCCAATGGCCGTTGTGGATCAGTATGGCAAGGTGAAAGGTATAACAGGCCTAACAGTAGCCGACCTGTCCATCGCCCCCAACGTAGTCAGGGCCAATACCAATGCCACCGCAATCATGATCGGGGAGAGGGTGTCGGGGTGGATATAATTCCAATCGACGACGCTCTCTCGCTAATCAAGAATCGCCATTGGCCAGTATCGGAATAGTCGCTGAATAACAACTCAGACAATGAATAGGGGTACCGACTAAACTGGTACCCCTATTCATTGTGGTTACCACATTACAGAAACCTAAACAATTAACCCTATCCCAACTGAACTTGGAATTGAGTTTGGAATTAGTCCCCGGAAACCGCCGCTTGCTTCGTGGGCGTCTTGGCTAGCTTGCCAAATTCCTTGGGAGTGGAGTCGTCCTTAAACGCCAGCTTGCCCAACAAGGGCTCCCATCCTCGGTCAGAGTCCAACTCGGCTCCCAATCCGTCGGCCAAGCGGTCCATGTAATTGAACAAGCAGGTTATGTGGACGATGTCCACAATATCCTCATCGGCCCAACCGACGGACTTTAGCTCCTCCACATAGGCGCCCTTGGTATTGCCCGGATCCACGGTTAGTGACTCGGCGAACTCCAGCATCGCCACCTGTTTGGGCGTCAAGTTGGCATTGTGGTAATCGTTTCCGACTTGCTCGGCGAGTTGGGAATCGGGGTCTGCGTTATGCAACGCCGTTGCATGAGCAAGGGTTCAATACTGGCATTTGTTGATCGCCGAAACCACTGTGGCAATCATCTCTCGCTCGGCTGGTGTTAGGCCGGAATCGCCGCGCATTACGGAGCCAATGTGGGCGGCCAGGGTCTGCACGATCTTGGGGCGGATGCTGGAGACGGCTTGGACGTTGGGAATGAAACCGCGGGCCTCAAGCATCTCATCGTAGACTTCTTTAATCTGCCCTGTAGCCGCTTCGTAAGGGATGGTCCTGACGTATGGCATGCTGTCTCCTTATGTTGACGTATTTTGAGTGATCCTATTGCTGCTGGTCGGAATTAAGATGATCTTTTGACCAGCTAAGGTTCGGCCGCTTCCACTTGGCGGTCCGAAACTCCTTGTCCGTGTCCACACCTAGAGTTATACTGGCCCCGAATATACCGAAGCCGAGGTGTGAAACCGAACATAAATTCCGCTTTGGTATTTGAGTATGACCGGCGTGGATCAACTGTATCCAGCAGCCATATCGCAAACTAATAAAAAACAAGGAGCCCAATATGATTTACCAGCTTCGCACCTACACGGTCAACAAGGGAATGATGGACGACTGGGTTAACCTTTTCAACGACAAGCTGGTTGGAATTATGGCCGACAACGGCATCAAGGTCGAAGATGCCTGGGTCAACCTCGACAAGAACCAATTCATCTGGATCCGTTCCTTCGCCAGCCCCGAAGACGTGACGGCAAAAGAAGCTGCTTTCTACGGCTCAGCCGACTGGAATGCTGTTATGGACCACGCCCGCACCCATTTGGCCCGCATTCAGGTTGAACCCATGGAGTCGGTGCTAAAAGTGCCTGCCTCCCGCTAACCGATTAGACCGGTAACGATCCCCCAGATCTTGGAGTCCTTATCCGTTCGCCCTGAGCCTTGTATCTTACAATATAGACGTGAGAGACCGTGTGAGCCTTGGTCACAGTTTCTGCTAGACCGTTCGACAGCGAGGTC
>MUCU01000053.1 GCA_002817055.1 SAR202 cluster bacterium Io17-Chloro-G7
CTGGTACTACTATCAGGAATACGCCCAGGGACACCCAACCGGAAAGTTAATCAAGGACCAGAAAACTGATCTACACGGCACCACGATATCCTTCCGGCCGGACCCGGAGATTTTCCCGATTATCGACTACGACTTTGAATTGTTGACGGCTCATTTCAAAGAGATAGCCTACCTGAACAAGGGCCTCCAGATTTGTTTCAGCAGTCCGTGGCACGAATCCCAGCGGCAGGGCGATGTGGAACGCACCTACTTTTTCGACGGCGGTATCGCCAATTTGGTGCGCAACGTCAACCGGAACCGCAAGGTCATGCAAGCCATCCCCTTCTACTATGAGAAGAACGTGGACGATACCGTAGTCGAAGTCGCAGTGCAGTACAACGACGGCTTTATTGAGTCGGTGTATTCCTTCGCAAATTGCATCAACACTCAGGAAGGGGGAACCCATCTGACCGGGTTCCGAACCGCCCTCACTCGAGTTATTAATGACTACGCTCGCAAGCAGGGCTATATCAAAGATGACCAAGCCAACTTGATCGGAGAAGATGTTCGTGAAGGTCTGGCCGCGGTGATCAGCGTCAAACTCACTGACCCACAGTTTGAAGGGCAGACCAAGACCAAGCTAGGCAATGCAGACGTCCGTGGAACCGTTGATTCCGTAGTCAGCGAAGGGCTGGCCCGCTATCTGGAAGAAAACGGCGCCGACGGCAAACGGGTTATCGAAAAGTGCCTAACCTCTCAGAAAGCCCGGGAGGCAGCAAAAAAGGCCAGGGAACTTGTTATCCGGAAGAACGCTCTGGACGGTACGTCGTTGCCCGGAAAATTGGCCGATTGTGCGGAACGGGACCCAGCCAAGTCGGAACTGTATATCGTTGAGGGAGAATCGGCGGGTGGGTCGGCTAAAATGGGCCGGGACCGCCATTTCCAAGCTATCTTGCCGCTGAAGGGCAAGATACTCAACGTGGAGCGCGTTTTACAGCAACCCGACAAGATATTAGGGCACGAAGAAATTAGGGCCATGGTGGCTGCCGTGGGCGCTGGAGAGGGCGAAGAGTTCGACTCGGAAAAGGTGCGCTATCACAAGGTCATCATAATGACCGATGCTGATGTGGACGGGTCGCATATCAGAACGTTAGTGCTCACTTTCTTCTATCGCCGGATGCAAGGATTGATTGACGCAGGACGCTTGTATATAGCCCAGCCCCCCCTCTACCGAATCCAAGCGGGAAAGAATATTCAGTACGCATATTCCGATGCCGAAAAGGACACCCAGATTGACCAGTTAAATGGACAGAGGAACGTGCATGTTCAGCGCTACAAAGGGCTGGGAGAAATGAATCCCGACCAACTGTGGGAAACCACTATGAACCCGGAAACTCGTAAGATGCTGGTGGTGAACATCGAAGACGCAGTTGAAGTAAACGATGTGTTTACGACACTAATGGGCGAAGAAGTTGCACCGAGAAAGAACTTTATTCATGCCCATGCCCGCAGCGTCAAGAACCTGGACGTATAATAAGTAATCTCTAATTGCCCAACCTTAGGAGGACTCAATTGCCCGCAAAAAAATCCCGTCGCCAATCCGTGAAACGCGCCCGCGAAAACGGCAGTGTTCGTACGGCCACTAGGACTTCAATCGCTAAGGCCCTGCGTTCCGTTCAAACAGGGGATCCGGTTGCCGCCGCTCCGACCGTGCGGGATGCGATCAAAGCGATTGAAGGCGCTGTTCGGAAAGGCGTGATGCACAGTAATGCCGCCGCCCGGCGCAAGTCCAGGCTCTCCGCCCGGCTAAATAGGCTTCCAACCGCCTAAGCTTCCTAATAAGCTGTCCAAGGAACCCTTGAAGGATTGGCCGTTCCTAGGAATAGGCTAGTCCTTCAAGGGTTTGGTAGGTGGCCCCGTTATATCGTCCTCAATCAACCGCGTGACATAACGTCATTGACATCGATCCTCTCCCCTTGCTAGCCTTGTCGCCAGAACATTCGTTTGCCCTTTAATGTTCATTTAATGTTTTGTCCCCAAGCTTGGGTGCCCATACTCCTCGCTAAACACATAAGGACGATATGGTTTTCAAGAAAAAGATGCCTGCCAGGCGCCAGCAAATTCTGGATTTCATCCAGGAATTTATTACCGACAATGGGATCCCGCCTACGGTGCGCGACATACAACACGCTTGCGGAATAAGCTCCACATCGGTGGTCGACTACAACCTCCATAAGCTCAGGGAGGGCCGTTTTTTGAACCGAAGGCCCGAGGTAGCCCGAGGCATTGAATTATTGGACGAGGCGGGTCAGCCCGTTTCCGGTCAGGCGAAGGTGCAAATAGTCGGCGCCATCGCTGCTGGCCAACCGATACCTGTATTTAGCACCGAGGACTCGGCTTCGAGTTCTGAATTTGACACAATAGACGTGGCCCCAGACCTGCAGAAGCGGTTTGGCAGGCTGTTTGCTTTGACGGTCAACGGCACATCGATGATCGACGCATTGATTGACGACGGCGACGTTGTGATCATCAAGCCTGGTCAGAACGCGGAGAATGGCGATATGGTCGTGGCATGGCTGAAAATCGAACAAGAGGCGACACTCAAACGGTTTTACCTGGAAGGTGATCGCGTGCGGTTGCAGCCTGCGAATAGGCACATGGATCCGATTTACTGTTCAGCTGATAACGTGGAGATACACGGTAGAGTAGTTGAAATTATTCGCAATCTAGGCTAGGCGGTTGTGTATAGGTTTCCCGATCTGCGGACTGCCGGAGCACGAGCCCGAAGTCTTGGCCAGTGTTGTAGGGCCAATCTGCAGGGGCTAACGGCGGTTATTGCTTAGCGCACCATAAGTCGCTACGCAAAACGGCACGCAATATGTCAGCGGTATTTTCCAGTAGAGCGGCGATTTCCACTCACCTGCGAATAAGGTGTCGCCTTGATTTAGGATAGTCAGGATAGTCCCCACTACAAGCGCCACAGTGAAGGAGCGCCTCAACATTGGCTGGTGGCGGACGGCGCAAGCTATGCACTTGGTTATTTCTCCCGCTTGCCCACCACCTTCAGGTCCCGTGGTCGCCATGGGGAGCTTGAAAGCAAATCCTCGGCCTTGGTGAACCCTCTTCCCGCAACGGCCACATCCCACGGTATGTCCCCTTTCAGATTTGGGTTGCGTGCCTGAAGCCTGTGCCATTTCGTGTTTAGCTTCCTATGTCTTTATTTTCCGGAGGAAGTTGGCGGGTTCCGTCGCATTATGGAATCATCGACGATCGTAGTGAGGGTGCGGACCGCATGCGGTTTGGGATGAGTGGTTTATCGTTGCCTGGAGTTGTGGTGTACAACCGAGATGGCAGCGATCATTGTATTCGGACGCCAATTGGGTGTCAATTCACCCAACGTCGCTCCAGATGATGTATAGGACTCCGGATAGCTTACGATTTATCAAAGACCGACCTTGGGAGGTCCGCCTTGGCTCCCACAATTAGGTCAGATTGCCTGGGAAAGCCCTTAAAGTTTCTAATACAACCATTCGCCCAGCAGGCCGGGAATACAGTAAATTGTCAATCCGTTCGGTAATGGGGTCTTGCGCTGATGACGACTCTAATTTTCCGCCTGTCTTGCGCAGGCTCATAAGAGGCACAACGTAGATCGGCGCCCATGGCCTTATAGATTTGTGCACAGTCAAACAGGCTAACAAGGCTGGGGCTTTTAACATGCTAGTTTCAGTTGCACAAAAGCGGATCGGATAGTTGACGTTGTCATAAACGACAAGCTGGCTAGAGGAGGAGGCGTCACCGGCGATGCTGCCTACGTCCTCCGGTTAGGTAATTTCCTGAAGATCGAAGTATGGATTGTATTAATGCGACCGTAGAAATCAGGCCCGATTACCAAACTCTTTAAGTGCCAGTTGTTGATTAGGGTTAGTTATGATTTCCCGATGCGAAAAACTTTGGTTCCGCAAGTGGGGCAAACGCCTTGAGTGGCAGGACGCCCGTTTTTGAGAGTAACCTGCTGAGGATTGGATATTTCGCGTTTATTTCGGCACTTGAAGCAGTAAGCCTCCATTTTCGGACCCCCATCATCGTTTAATTATGTCTGTCGTAAGGCACAGGGGAAGGGAAATTGAGGGAATTCCCCCATGCTTGGGATACACTTCCTAGCCTATGCCCCGGTTGTCGCTTCCCCATGTTAGTTTTTATCCAGCGACTGTGAACCTTAAGATCCTGTGCTTGAGGACAGCGAGGTTGAATTGTGACTCAAGGCTAGGTTTACGTAATGGCTATATATAGACAGGGCTAACCAGTTTTGTCAAGGCCTAGATGTGAGCAATCGAAGCCGCAAAAAGGAAAGTGATGATGACGATCTGTTTCCGAGGCTAAACGGGTTGTTACCAGTATAGGAAGATAATATTGTGTTTGAACGAAGGTGTTCCTTGTGAAGATCAAGTGCCCGGCGCCAATGGTGACGGGGTGTCAATCTGAAACACTTTAACAGGACGCCAGGAATTCGCGGGGCGGTCGAACCGGACCAGAGCCAAGAACCTACCCTCGGTGCTGTAGACTCTGAACTCCTCCAAATAGGCAGCCTCGATAAATTGTGGGCCTAAATTCACTGACTGTCCGTTTCGCAGTAAGTTTTCGGCTTGTTTTCCCACGGAAATGCTTTTGAAATCCTTCAAAACCCAATCGATGGGATGCAGATGCTCTTCCCAGCCACCGGGTTGATTGGTAGATTCCTCCAATTGATCAGGCGTTATGGAATCGTCAGCATGGAATCTTCCCGTGGATAGCCGGACTAAGTCTACAACGTGGCCCCCGCACCCCAATACTTCGCCCAGGTCGTGGGCTATGGAACGCATGTAGGCCCCTTTTCCGCAATCGACCTCCAGGGTGAGGACTGGGGGTTGGTAGTTCTCTACTCGAATGTCGAAAATGTCCACGGGCCTGGCTTCGCGCTCGATTTCAATTCCAGCCCTGGCTAGTTTGTACAATCTTTGTCCCTGCACCTTGATTGCGCTGTACATGGGAGGGACTTGATCAATAGCTCCGACAAAAGCAGGCAAAGCCTCTTCTATATGCGCCATCGAAATCCCCGTCGCATCTCTGGTTTGGATGGTTTCGCCTTCGGCGTCGTAAGTCGTGGTGGATACGCCGAGCGTGATTTCCATCATGTATCGCTTGCGACCGCCCACAACAAAGTCCATTAGGCGCGTGGCTTGGCCAAAACAGACAGGAAGCACTCCTCGGGCGAGAGGGTCCATCGTGCCGCCATGGCCCACTTTGTTCCGTTGGCCGGTTATGCGCTTGACCTGTCGAAGTGCGTCCATAGACGTGATGCCCACGGGTTTGTAGAGGTTCACAAATCCGTTCTTCTGCGGGGGGCCATTCTTGGGCTTGGCCATGGGCTAGACGCTGGGTTTGGGAAAGGATAGAGGGCCGGTGTAGCTGTCCTGAGAGGCAGAAGGGTCCAGTGCAGCCGTATGTCGGAGTTTAGTGATGGAAGGGGTTAATGGTGACCTGGACGGCTGTTCGTTTCTGATTCCATCCATGATCGACAGAATATGATCTGCTTCTTGCGGACCGGTATCCAAATCGAAGCTGAGAAATGGAATGTACCGGAGATTGACTCTGGACCGTAATTCCCGGCGAATGAAAGTGGCGGCGGACCGTATACCCGTCAAGACGTTTTGCTTGGTTTCTCCGTCGCCCATTGCGCTCAAGAATACTCGGGCATTCCGTAAGTCACCGGTTGTGACCACTCGAGTTATAGTGATCACATGGTCTAAGCGAGGGTCTTTTAATTGAAGCGTCAACAAACTACTGATTTCCTGTCGCAAGAGTTCGTTGACCCGCTCGATTCGTCTGGACATGTATGCCTTCCGCCAGTCGCAGGCACTGACTGGCAGAGATTAAAGATAGAAACTGCGCTGAGCAGGCGTCTAACGACGCCCAGGTTCCTGGCGATGTGCCTCCAGGATATCTCCTTCCTGGAAGTCATTGAACCCTTGAAGCGTGACTCCGCACTCAGTGCCGGCGTTCATTTCATTTACTTCTTCCCGGAAGTGCCGGAGGCTGGCAATTGTAGTCTCTTGAACAATTTGGTTGTCTCGGAGCACTCTAACCTGGGCGCCCCTGGTAATGCGGCCCTCTGTGATGCGGCAACCAGCGATTCGCGCTCCTCGGCGGGATGGGAACAACTCACGGATCTCGGCTTTGCCGATGATCACATCAGTAAATACCGGATCTAACATTCCTTGGAGCGCCAGGTGAATATCGTCGATAAGTTGGTAAATGATGTTGTACCGGCGGATTTCAACGCCCATGCGGTCTGCCAGCCTCTCGGCGCTAGGCTCTGTCCCCACGGTGAATCCAATTACGATGGCATCGGAAGCGCTGGCTAGCATGACATCCGACTCAGTAATGGTACCGCAACCGCTGTGCAAGACTCTGGCCTTGGCATCCTCTGCGGTCAGGGCGTCCAAAGACTGCTCAACCGCCTCCACGCTGCCCTGAACATCGGCTTTTAGAACCAAGGTTAACTCTTTCACATCGCCAGTGTCGATTTGCTTAACGACTTGATCCAAAGTCAGTGCCCGAGCCTGGTTTTGCTGAGCTGCGTAGAGCTTTTGTTGCAGGGCGGCAGCAGTCCTTGCGGCGCGCTCGTTGGGCATGATCGCAAACAGGTCACCGGCTTCAGGAACAGCATTGAACCCAAGGATTTCGCCCGGCGTACCCGGGTGAATCGACTTGATCGCTCGTCCTTGATCGTCCCCCAGGGCTTTTACGCGGCCCCAAGACCTCCCCGCAACTATAAAGTCGCCGACGCTTAGGGAGCCGTCTTGGACCAACACAGTGGCCGTGGGCCCCCGCTTCCGGTCCAGCTTTGCTTCAATGATTGCGCCTGTGCCTGGCTTGTCCGGGTTGGCTTTCAACTCCGCTAATTCTGCCACCACCAACAAGTTTTCCAGCAGGTCGTCAATCCCCTCGCCGGTTTTAGCGGAGACGTTCACGGATATTACGTCTCCACCCCAGTCTTCTACTAATAGGTCGCGTTCGCTTAACTGCCGTTTTACTCTCTCTTCGTCTGCTGTGGGTAGATCGGACTTATTTATGGCCACCACGATGGGCACTTCCGCAGCCTTGGCGTGATTGATCGCTTCCAAAGTCTGGGGCATCAAGCCGTCGTCTGCTGCAACAACCAACACTGCGATATCGGTCACCTTGGCCCCTCTGGCGCGAATCGCTGTGAATGCCTCATGACCCGGAGTGTCGAGGAAGGTTATATCCTTTCCTTGGTATTTCACTTGATATGCGCCAATGTGTTGGGTTATGCCACCAATTTCCCGATCTGCAACTTTAGTGCGCCTTATGGTGTCGAGGAGGGACGTCTTCCCATGGTCTACATGGCCCAAAATGGTAATCACCGCAGGACGGATCGACAAGTCGGTTTCGTCCTCAGGAGTGTCACTCGAGGCAACCGTATTGGCCTTGACTTCGGCGCTCTCGGCCACGCTAGTTCTGACGCCCAAGGCCGACGTGACCAGGGTAGCTACCTCGTAGTCTATAACCTGATTCATTCCCGCCATTATACCGTTTCGCATTAGGAGCTTGATGACCTCAATCGGGTTCTGGTCCAATAGTTCGGACAAGCGTTGGACGGTCAAGGTCTGGGGCAACACCAATGTACGGGTTTGTCGGCGCGGCTCACCAGTACTGCGTCTGGTTCTAGCAGGGGTGCTGCGCTCATCCGTCGTATCGGTTTGGCTGTTGGTTGTCATCTAGCTCCCTTATGATCCGAGTTAACGGGGATTCTTGCTCTAGGCCTACCAGCGGCGCCTGGAAAAGCTCTGAATTAAAATATGACATTAAAGAGGCTTTGTCTGTAGCAGAAATCTCGAGCTTAAGGCTGCGTTCCAGGCTACCCTTCTCGACCCCTTTCTCCCAGCAGCTTTCTGTCCTACAGAGGTATGCCCCGCGACCGCTTGATCTTCCATCGGGATCCACGTGGACATTGCCTTGGGGAGTCTTAACGATGCGGATCAACTCCCGCTTGGGGAGTTTTTGGGCGCACGAGACGCAACTGCGCTCCGGAATGTGCCGTACCCTGGCCAAAGCCAATTCCTTCGGAGGCCAACCTGCGGACCTCTGTCTAACTTTTGGCCGATTACTGAACTTATCGCCGCCTGGCCCCGCGGGCGCCCGCACCGGAACTCCGGCGACCCTTGCGGGTCCCTCGAGCGCCACCCCTTGATTCTTCTACTATGTCTTCGGCAAATCGTATCTTACCAGCATCCGGGATTACCACCGATAGGCTGGGAACAAGTTCGAGGTCGTCGGCCAGCAACTCTCTGTCGCTCTCATCTTCCTCGTCTTCAGCGTCCAATAATTCCGATTCACTTAGGGTGAATGACTCCAAATCCTCGACGCTGAACCCGGAATCAGTGTCCGCTTGGAGTTGAGCCGCTGCTTGCTGGGCCAAGTCTTCTTCGTTGATCAACTCTTCGAGAATCTTGTCCTCGTCCTGTTCTTCAGCGGATTCAACGGTAAGTGTTCCTTCGGGCGTCGCAGATTCGACCGCCTCTGTGACTACCGCTGAGTCCGCCACCGCCGCCGGTGATTCAATTTCGGCGGGTACCTCTTGAAGCGCCTCTACCGCCGCCTCTTCTACGATGGATTCTTCTGCTTGGGCCGCCACTGCTTCTGCTTCGGCTACCACGGCTGGGACTTCTTTCTCCTCGGCCTCCAATGCCTCAAGCGCTGCAATCGCCGCCTTTTCCTGAGTTCTCTTTAACCGCTCTTCTTGCAGTTCTTCCCATTCGGTATGGCCTTTGATATCTAGCCGCCATCCCGTGAGTCTGGCTGCCAACCGCGTGTTTTGGCCTTCTTTTCCAATGGCCAGAGACAACTGTCTGTCGGGCACCACAACGATTGCTGTCGTGTCCGCAGTGGACAACTCCACGTGCACCGGCTCCGAGGGGCTAAGGGCCTTGGAGATAAAGACTTTCGGTTCTTTATCCCAAGAAACTACGTCAATCTTTTCGCCTTGGAGTTCATTTACAATGCTTTGTATTCGGTTCCCGCGTATGCCTATGCACGAGCCTACTGGGTCAATTCCCGGTTGGGTAGCATGGACGGCTACTTTGCTCCGGAACCCGGCTTCCCTAGCTATTGCCTTAATTTCCACGACGCCGTTGTACACTTCGGGTACTTCGATTTCGAAAAGCCGGCGCAACATATCCTTGTGGCTGCGTGAAACGATAATCTCCGGCCCCTTCGGACCGTTGCGCACGCTAAGGACATATATCTTTGTTCGTTGACCCTTGCGGTATCTTTCGGTGCTGACCTGCTCTTCATATGGCAAGATGGCCTGGGCCCGGCCCAAATCCAAAGTTATTGCTCTACCGGAATCGGTCTGCTCGATGACTCCAGACACGATGTCGTTCTGATGCTGTGAGAACTCTTGGAAGAGCAACTCTCGTTCAGCCTCTCGCAGCCGCTGGAGGACCACTTGCTTAGCGGTCTGGGCGGCGATTCTGCTGGCGTTGTGGGGCAGTGGTTCCTCAGCGGCAACTTCGTCACCCACGACTGCGCCCGGCTTGAACTGCTGAGCGTCGGCGATGGTGATCTCTCTTTCGGAATCTTCGACGATTTCCACAACGGATTTCAGGGCATATACCCCAACTTCCCCCGTGTTGGGGTTCAGTTTCACGGAAATGTTTTGCCCCATAACGGGGTTGTCTTTCTTAAATGCCGAAGCAAGGGCTACCTCAATGGCCTGAAGCACTTGCTCTCGAGGCAAGTGTCGTTCGGCTGCCAACTGAGTCAGCGCTATTAAAAAATCGCTCTTCACCGCAAACCCTCCTCAGCCAACGTCCCCTCTTATGAAGTACCCAATATTCATGGGGCCTACTCAACAAGAAAGCGGGAAACCCCGCTTTTAAACAAGAACCGCCCATGTGAGGAAAGTATATCACCAGAGCGTAGGTGTTTCAAGTTTCGACAGCCTCCCCGGAGGGGGAGGTCGAGTTGAAAACGAGGCTATGTGGGGGTATGAGGAGTGATCCTATGTGGCCTATATCGTCGAGGTGAGGTCGCGTCGGTTATGACTCTCTTGGTCCTACCACCAAATCTTGCCTTGGGACTCTTTGGCCATTTGGTCGTAGTCTTTGGTCCATAAGCTGGTGCTTAGGTATTTCCAGCCCCCATCGGCCAAGAGGCAGACAATTTCGCCGGATTCCATCCGCTCCGCTTGTTTCAAAGCTCCAAACACCACTGAGCCCGACGACACGCCAGCGAATATTCCTTCTTGGTGCAGCAATTCCTTGGCGGTGCGAAAAGCGTCGAAGCTGCTCACCAGCATGCGGGAGTCTAGGAGGTCCAGATCCAGGATGGGGGGTATGAACCCCTCTTCCAGGTCCCTCAATCCAGAGATAAAATCTTCCGGCTCGGGCGCAACGGCGACTACTTTAATGCTTGGGTTGTGCTCTTTAAGACGGCGTCCTACGCCCATCAAAGTCCCACCGGTGCCCAGCCCCGCGACAAACATATCCACGTCCGGCACGGCTTCGACTATCTCTTGACCAGTGGTTTCGTAGTGGGCATTCGGGTTTCCCGAGTTCCCGTATTGGTACAGCATCAGGTAGTCGTGGGGGTGTTTTTCAACCAATGCCTGTGCCACCTCGATGGCTCCGTTGGTTCCTCTAGAGCCGTCGGATGGGATGATCTCGGCTCCGTAGGCTTCCAAGAGTTGGCTTCGCTCGATGCTGACGTTTTCCGGCATCACCACCGACACTTTGTAACCCTTTAGTCTTCCGACCATGGCTAGAGAGATGCCCGTGTTGCCGCTGGTGGGCTCAAGGATCGTCCGGTTTGTGGACAGCTCTCCGTCTTGCGTCGCCTGGTCTATCATCTTTAGGGCAATCCGGTCCTTCACACTGCCGGTAGGGTTGTGTCCTTCCAACTTGGCGAAGATACGGACGCTCTCTTTGGGGCTCATATTGATGAGCTCCACAACAGGAGTGTTACCGATGGTCGCCAGTATCCCTTTGTAAGTCAGATTAGTTACCATTTACCTACCATGTTGGTCGCCATGGTTTTAATGCGCCGCTCCATCTTGCCACCGTTTTTGGACTGGCCCGATTAATCTCCGTAGGCTTTCCTAGCGAGACCCTTAAGCGAAACCCTTAGTCGAGACCCTTAGTCGGATGCTACCACGGCCTCTTGAGGCGGAGCGATGCCGCAGAATACTTCGTAATCGATCAACTCTGTGACGGTGGGATTGTCGCCGCACAGCGGGCAAGCGGGGTTTCTCTTAAGCTTCACTTCACGGAAACTCATGCTCAAGGCATCAATCAGCAGAAGTCGGGAGGTGAGTGACTCTCCAATTCCTAAGAAATGCTTCAGCGCCTCGGTGGCTTGAATGCTGCCAACCAAGCCGGTTAGAGCACCCAATACGCCAGCCTCGGCGCAGTTGGGAACCATTCCAGGAGGAGGAGGCGACGGGAACAAGCAGCGGTAGCAGCCTTGGCCCGGAATAAACACCGTGGTCTGCCCGTCGAAGATCAGGATACTTCCGTCTACCAAAGGCTTGTTCAGTAGGTAGCAAGCATCGTTGATCAGGTAGCGAGTAGCGAAATTGTCCGCTCCGTTTACCACCAAGTCGTACTGGCTAATTATTTCCATGGCGTTGTGGGATTCCAGTCTAGCCTCGTGGAGCACCACGTTTGTGTCGGGGTTATAGGCTTTGATGTTGTCAAAAGCCGACTCAAGTTTGGGCCGGCCGACATCGGCGGTGTGATGCAAAATCTGGCGCTGTAGGTTGGAAAGATCGACCACATCGAAATCGACGATGCCGATCGTGCCTACTCCGGCCAAGGCGAGGTACACTGCGGACGGTGAGCCCAAGCCGCCCGCGCCTACTATTAGGGCTTTGGACTGCAAAAGGGTTCTTTGCCCGTTGCTGCCAACATCCCCCATTATTATGTGGCGGCTGTAGCGCTGTACCTGGTTCGGTGTCAATGTCAAAGGCTGCTCTGCCATGTTGCCCTTCCTCCTTAATTGTCCCAGTGGTGCTCCGGTCCGTTATTGCTGCCCGGTTAAGCCGGTTTCCCACAATTTCCTGATCGGCTATCCATTTACCGTTTGCTAATAAGCGGGCCATAAAAAAAG
>MUCU01000054.1 GCA_002817055.1 SAR202 cluster bacterium Io17-Chloro-G7
TCCCTCACCTCTTAGCTATCCTCCCTTAATCCTACACATACTTCCCTTGCATCCACATACGCCCTCCACGCACTGTTTATCCGGAGTTGGTATTAGGCTCAACCAGTTATAACACAACATAAGAAAACCGGGCGAAGTCTTGCCTCGCCCGGTTAATTAGTGATGTGAAGCCAGAGCTTCATTCTTTGTGCAGATCTGCCTCGTTCAACACGCGGAATCCGATTCCCACTTTGACCTGGTACCAGGCGACTTTGCCGTCTTGGATGTTGCCCCGGATTTCCTTAACCTCGAACCAGTCAAGGTTGCTGAGGGTTTGACTGGCCCGGCTGATCGCGCCATCTATGGCTTGCTGCACTCCTTCGTGGGAAGTACCCACCAGTTCGATAACCTTGTAAGTTTGGTCGGTCATTTGTAACCTCCTTCTGATATGTGTCGGAACAGGATGGTCAAAAAATAACTGTCGAAAAATAACCGCTGAACACACCGGTCTAGGCGACGACCCCTTGAGGCTTGAAAGACGGGATTATTTCCTGGGCGAAACGGGTGAGCTGCTCCTTGAATTGGGCCTTGGTTTCGCCCATGGGGAAGCCGATCATAACCTGCTCCACGCCGGGATACTTCTCCTCGATCTCCTTCAAGTAGGCTATGGTGGACTCAGGATTGCCAGCAAACCAAGCTTTCTTGTCCAACACGTCCTGGAAGTCGTTGCCGGCCGCGATGTGCCGGGCGACCCCGCCGGGGCCGATCTGCTTCATCTGCTCGTCGGTGTACCGGAGCATACCCAGGGGAGCGGCGAACTTGACGTGCTCCTCGAACAAAGGCTCAAGGACTTTCTCGGCCTTTTCCACGGTATCGTCCAAATAGGCCCACAAGCCCAGGCCCAGGTTGCCGCCCAAGGGCAAGTCTCGACCGTACTTGCGGTTGGCTTCTTGAAACTTGTGCATGTACTCGTCGACGTAATCGACGTGGGTGCCCAAGATCAAGCCCTTGATTCCGTGCTTGGCCATGAAATCCATCCCCCGCTCGCTACCCGACACCACGGGCTGCCAGGTTTCCACTGGGTGGATCGGTCGTGGCACCACCGTGATGTCTTTCAGGGTATAGCCGCGGTAGGGGACTTCGGGCGGAATCGTGTAATATTTGCCCTTGTGGGAGAAAGACTCTTCGTTGAAGGCCTTCATGATGATTTCGAACTGCTCTTCGAACAACTCGCGGTTGGCGTCGGGGTCCTGCATTGGTGCGCCGAAGGTCTCTACCTCTCTGGTGTGGTAGCCCCGGCCTACGCCAAAGATCACCCTGCCTCCGGTTAGAACGTCCACCATGGCAAAGTCCTCGGCCAAGCGGATGGGGTGCCACATTGGCAGGATGTTGAAGCCGCACCCGAACTTGAGGTTCTTGGTGAACTGGCACAGGTATTGACTCAGAATCAGCAGGTTGGGTATGCATTCGTATCCTTCCCGCTGGAAGTGGTGCTCCGCCATCCACAGCACGTCATAGCCCAAGTCATCCATCAGTATTGCTGATTCCTTGGCTATGTCGAAGGCTTCAAGAAGCCGCTCATTGGAGTACCAGCGGTCGTCGTGGGGAGTGCCATTAAAGCCGATTCCTTCGCCCTCTAGAACGTGTCCTGCGTACAGGGTTGAGAACGCCTTGATCATTTTTGCCTCCTAAGAATTATGGAGTCATGCCATGGCACAACGGGTAATGTTTCACATATTATCTACCCTTTTCAAGCATCCTGGCCATACCCGAATGCCTTGGAAGGGAAGGCCGATTGGCCCACGTTAAGGGCCATCGAATAGACTTGCCTAGCCGGGCGTTAGCCGACGGTCTATAATCCTTCGTGTCTGCCATTTGTCGTTAATAGGCATGTTGGTGATTGGGCTCTGTAGCCCATGGACTGAAAAGGACGTGACCTGTTGGGGCGGCCAGCTAATTACTAGGAAAAACGATTTATAACAAGCTGATCCATAGGGAGGTAAATGTATGGAAACGGTTGGATTTATCGGGTTGGGCAACATGGGCGGAGGTATGGCCAACAACATCCAGAAAGCGGGGTACCCCATGGTGGTCTACGACCTTAGAGAAGAGGCGGCCCGGCCTCTATTGGACGGCGGCGCCCGGCTGGCTAACTCTCCGGAAGAGGTTGCCAGCTTGTGCGAAGTTACTTTTACTTCGTTGCCAGGGCCCAAAGAGGTCGAGGAAGTGGCGCTGGGCGCGGCAGGGGTTTTGGCGGGTATCAAACCCGGCAGCATTTTTATTGAGCTTTCCACCAGCCGGCCTACTTTGATACGGGAGATCGAACCGCGTTTCCGGCAGAAGGGCGCCCACGTTTTGGACGCTCCTATTAGCGGTGGTAAAAGCGGCGCAGCCAGCGGTAACTTGGCGGTGATGGTAGGTGGTGAGCGGGAGATTTTCGACCGTGTCAAACCCCTGCTGGATTCGTTTGGAGATAAAGTTTTCTACGCTGGAGAGATAGGCGCCGGTAGCGTCGCCAAACTGGTGCACAACATGATCGGCCACGGAGTCCGGCAGGCGATCGCCGAGGGGATGACGTTGGGCGTCAAGGCTGGCGTGGAACCCGAGGCTTTATGGCAATGCATCAGGAGGGGAGCGTTGGGCCGAATGAGCGGGCTTCACGAAGGCATGGCTAAGACGGTATTCCGCGGCGAGTTCGACCCACCGAGCTTCGCTTTGTCCCTGTCCCGGAAGGATATCGGCTTGGCAACCGAGTTGGGAAAGGAGTTTAATGTTCCCATGCCGGTGGCCAATCTGGCTGAGCAAATCGCCATACAGGGCATGAACCGGGGCTGGGGAAACCGGGACAGCAGCGTCACGTTCCTTCTTCAGGAGGAGCAATCGGGAGTTGAAGTGCGGGCGCCCAATGTGGACGTCGAGAAGGCTGCCCGCTTTATTTCCACCCATCCGGACGCAGAGTAATCCGACTCCAGCATGGTAGCCGATCCATTAATAAATAAAAATCTGGACGGGTTCAATAAAAATCCCCTCGGCTGATCTCGGGAGAGCCGGGGGGATTTTTGCGATCATAAGGCGAAACCACGGACCCTGATTGCGATGCGGAGCCGCTAGTTTTTGACCTCGCTAATAACACCGTCGGCTATTATTCCCAATTCTCGCCATAGCCCGTGCAGTAGGTCTTCCTCGCTGGGCAGACCGTTTGCGATACGTGGGGCTGTGCCTTCTCGGGACCGCCACATCTCCGCTAAGTCTCCTCCGATAAGCTCAATAATGGCGTTGCGAACTCCGCTGTCGGTGCCGATGTCGGGATAAAGCTTCCAGCACTCGCTCTTAACCTGCTCCAACCACTCCCCTTCGGATTTACAGGACGCTCGGTCTTCCGCAAAGTGCCATTGGTACCAAGCAGTCACCATTTCCCGGAAAATTGTTAGATCGGAAGCGGGAGCGCCTACGATGGACATCTGAACGTCGAAGCGGTGGTTATTACCAGGGAATCCTTCGACGGCAGCGAACCTGCGCCCCCCGCCCAGTCCCCGTACCACTACGTCGTGGATATTCGAAGTCGTAATGCCAACTCCGGATGCCGAATCCACGTGACCCACCCCCATTTCGCCTACCCGCCAAATTTTTTGTTCCATGGCAGCGGCGCCCCGGTGCATTTCGGCAAGAAGCTCTCCCAATTCGTCATCGAACCCGACACTGCTGGATATCACTGGAAGAAACCCGGCTTCCAGCGAAACGGTGTCTTGTATTTTTTCAGATAACGCCAGGGCCAGCAGGTCCTGCATTTCTTGAAGTCCCACCCGATTAATCCCGTACACGGCCTCGCCCGACAATGAACCCCGAACAGTTTCCGCAACTTCACTGACTTCGTGGGTGCTTATTTGGAACCTTTCCAGGATTCGGGCTGCTATCCTCTGGGCTTGGTCGCCCCGCAGCAAGTTCCTTACTGTGGGATCTTCGCTTTCGAAAGACCACAGGTCTGGGTCAACCACCTGTTGGAAAAGGGCTCCACCGAGGCTGGCCCGCTTCCTCAACCCAGATGTGTCCTCATGCCATGATGTAACGAATTCCCTTATCTCAGTTTCCATGTATTTAATGACTTCGCCGACCTTGTTCAGGCACAACGTTTCCAGCCACTCGTCGATCTGCTGTTGCCATCGGGGCAACCGCCGCCGTCGATCTTCGGGGCGGGACAAATCGGTATGTCCATACTCGCTAATGTTTGGTAGATCCTTCGGGATAGCCCGGGCAGAAAGATTTTCCCACCGGCGTATAGCAGGATCTTGATGAGGGGAGAGGATTAACTCCTGGATATAGATGGTTTCCAGCCGCGACCGGATATCCCGGCCCATCTGTTCCTTTTTTTCTTCGGCTAGAACGTTGGCTCGTACCCTTTCGTTGTTGATCTCCCCGCTGGCTTCCAGGATTATCCGTTCGGCCACCGCTCCATCGGGCCTTAACTGCTCAAAAACCATTTGCATGGATTTTTCTACATCTTGCAACGCCCCATGCATCACAGCGTGAATCTGCTGGAAAGCATCCCTGGTGCTGAGGCCGTTGGCGCCGGTAGCAAAAAAATCCAACGAGTCCATGGTCTCGCGTAACTTCGGAGACTCTTCCTTGTAGGAAAGCTTTTTCTTGCTGGGCCATGGGAAACGTGCCATGATCAACCTACCTGGATTAAGCTAAGGGCTTGGATTAATCTACGCGCTTGGAACAACCCACGGGCTTGGATTAAACTACCGGGCTCCGGGGTTCCACTTGGTCTGCAGATACTGGAGAGCCGTCAGATTGAAGAACCCTTCAAGAAGACCGACTTCCTTGGAACTGATGGAGCCAAAGCGAGCGTCCAATTGATTGTTGGCTTCTCGCATGGTTTCGTGATACCGGGCCCACCAGTCCGAGCCGCAACCCCAAGCGTCGGCCACGAGATTTTCCAAAAGACGGGCAACGTGGGCCTGTTGCGCTGGAATTGAATCCTTCGGTGCCCGGTGGAGCAACGCAATGTCGAAATGGGGACCCTTTGCTTCAATGATTTTGTCGGGGTAGACCGTAATGGTGTAGGTGTCGGACCCAGTAAATTTTCCCTCGCCCGCTTCCACGCCGGTGATTCCCCTCAAGAACTGCATGCTCGAATAGGTGTTTCTCAGTTGTAATGGATAGCTGTTGTCCGGGTCTCTAGACATGCCTCTCTGGGGCATGACCAAGTGCAAGACAACACTAAAATTGTATGCGGTCCCTCGCGCTTCGGCCAAGGCTGCCAGCAAAACGGGCAGAGCGCCGATGGTGCCGCCGCCCAGGAAGGCGACCACGTGGGCCCTCAAATAGGTCTTGCCTTCATAGTAGGGGCAGACTTCGTTAATGAGGGAATCGATACGACCGCGCATAGAGGCATAATTATACCGGGCGGCCACGCCTGCGTTGGCCAGCATCCCCAAAGCGCCCTCCCTTGAAAGGCTTAGGTGCTTTAGCTCCGGCACGCACTCTGTGATCCAGGGCCTGAGGTCCCGAAGGTTGGAAAAATGCGGGAGGGTCAGGGGAATGAACCGGGATGCCCGAGAAATCTCGTCCCTCGTGGCTTCCCTGGTATCCAAGTACAAGAAGCCTAGACTCTTTTTATCGTTGGCGCTCCAAGTTTCCGTAGCCGATTCAAGATGCTGGGTTATCTGGCAGGCTGTGGAACCCAGGCCTATTATCACCGCCGGGGATGCAACCCGCTGTGTCGCCCTCGCCCCCCCAAGCCGGGAAAGGACATTTGTTCGGCTTGCTGATGATACCATTGGCCCTCCTTATCTAAGGGTACGCGGCCCGCAATACGCCCATTTTTACCAATTGATAACTTATATCATCGTCCCGTTGTCTGTCAATTCTGACTTCTGAAATCGGTAATATCTTACCGAACATGAGGCAGTTTAGGTATCTTCGGTAGCGAAATCATCCAACAATTCCGTTAATCGCTTACAAAGTAATTCGGCGGCGTGACGCCTAATTAGATACGGTTGTTCGATTATCTGCACTTACTTCTTAGAATTGTTCCAGTAAAACCTGTTATTCGTTGACGTTTTTCGTAATACACGACATCGTGAGCTGCGTTCAAACAATTCGGCCCTTAAATTTGGGTATCCCAAAGATACCCAAAGAGAAACCAAACCCCCTCGTAGGCGGCCACACCGATTACGAATCGGGCGAGCCAGCCTGAGCCGATCGTTAATAATACGGCTGCGGTCCTACAGGGAGCCGTCGATACTCACGTCGATCAATGCTGGCTTACCGCTGGCGAACGCCCTCTGTAGTGCCGGTCCCAGTTCTTTGGGGTCTTCTACTTTCTCGGCCGACACCCCCATGCCTTGGGCGATGGCAGAAATGTTAAGAGGGTTTTCGAAGTTCATGCCAACGTATTCGCTCTCTCGTTCCTTATCCTCCAGCATCCGCTGCAGGTAGATGTCCATGTTGACTTTCAGTATTCGGTAGGCCTGATTGTTGCAGATAGCGTAGACCACGGGAATGTTGTACCGGGCGGCGGTCCACAAGGCTTGGATGGTGTATAGGGATGCCCCGTCTCCCACAATGGCCAGTACCGGTCTGTCGGGGTTGGCCAATTTCACCCCCAAAGCGCCGGGCATAGCCCAGCCCAACGCACCGCCGCGGATGCCGTAAAAACTGCCGGGCTCATCAAATTTGAAGGCCCGGTTCAGTGCGGGCCGAGAGGTAATGGCCTCATCCGCGACTATCACGTCGGGTGGGCAGGCTTTGGCCAACTCCAGCATCATTTCTTCCACGGCCATGGGGCTGCGGCCCATCAGGTCCTTCAGCCGGTCCTGGTATCTTTCGTCGGAGCGGCGGCGCTCATCGGCGTAAGTGGCGGCCCTGGTGGCCGCTGCTTCCTTGGCCGATGCCGACATGTCTTGGCCCAAGGCATCGGTCAGTTCCGCCGCTCCGGCAACCGGGTCGGCCAGAATGCCGACCTCGGTGGCGTAGATTTTCTCTACCTCTTTGTGGCTACTGTCCAGGTGGATCAACTTGGTTGCGGAGTTCAAGAATGGGGTCTCCACGTACAGGAATGAATTGAACACGTTGGCGCCGACCGCCAGCACCACATCTGCTCCGGCAAGTTGTTTGGCGGTTGCGGGGTTGTTCAGGTTCAGGATTCCCGCATACAAACGATGGCTGGTGGGGAAGTTGACCTCCGAGTAAGACTCGGCGTAGACCTTGGCTCCAAGTCTCTCAACCAAGCCGACTATTTGAGACATGGCGCCAGATTGAGCCACACGGTCGCCGACCACTATGACCGGGTTGTCGGCTTGGGCTAGAAGTTTTGAGGCTTGAGCAATCGCATCGGTATCCGGGCGTATCCGATAATATCCCGTAGAAGAAGGTGTGATATCCACGTCCGCTAAGTCGTCCATGGTGTCCCAGGGGAACGAAAGGAACACTGGCCCCGTGGGGGGCGTCTTGGCCTCTTTGAAGGCACGCCGAACTGCCACCGGAATGTCCGACGCATGCAAAATTTCGGCGCTCCATTTGGTGTATTGAGCGGTCATCTGTACCAAGTCGCCGGTCAGCACCGGGTCGGCCAGGTGCATGCGGGTGTCCGAATTGCCAGCCGTTAAAATCAGAGGGGTGCCGCCCCGGTGGGCGTTGTAAAGTGCGCTGATGCCGTTGGCCAATCCGCCGGCGATATGTATATTGGCGAAGGCTGGCTTTCCCGTGGCCCGAGCGTAGCCGTCGGCCATACCCACCGCCGTTCCTTCTTGAAGCGCTTGGATGTACTTGAGCTGAGGGTAATCCTGCAATACATCCAGAAAAGGAGTCTCGCTGGTGCCGGGATTCCCGAAGATGTACTCCAACCCTTCCGCAACCAGCATATGGGCCAAGGCTTGCTTCCCGGTCATTGATGGCATGGTGAATTCCTTCTTCAGTTGTATTAAGACCTTCGTACTAAGACCTTCGTACTAAGACCTTGCTTCGACTGGCCCTAGCTCAACTAAGGCTCATTTGACGGGCCACCGCGATTGCTTCTCAGAGGTATATATCCGCAAAGGCTGAAGGCTGACCGCTAGGGTCACAAATAGACCATCCATTCCAGCAAGTTCTCATCAGGGTCCCTAGCGTACATACTGACGGCGGGCAGCGTGCCCCCAGCGCGGGCCCCTTTGCGAGGTCCGGGTCCGCGGATAATCTCAACTCCCACGCTCTCGAGCCAGCTTTTGCACTCGTCGGCCGTGCCGTCCCAAACGAAGCAGATATCGCCGCATCCCGGCACAGCGGTGGGCCCCCGCAAATCGGCGGTAAAGCCTTCGGGATGCACGTTAATCTTCGAGTCGCCAATCTGGATGGAAAAAATTCGGGCATTCCCCGCCCGCCACTCGGCTTCGTCGTTTATGGTGAAACCGAGCCCTTTGTAGAATTCTATCAAGCGGTCCGCATTAGCGGTAGGTATGGCGATGTGGTCTATACTGATGGTCCCCACGATTAATCTCCTTACGTGCCCTAGTAGGCTTTTCCCTTGTCTTAACATCCGCAGACCTGACCTGGCTTAAATCCCCCTCAGTCCCCCTTTTAGAAAGGGGGAAGCAAAAGGAATTACCTTTCTAATCACATAGCTAATTCTGACAAATCCCCCTTTGCAACGGGGGATACAGGGGGATTTCGTTTACCTTCGATGACCTGGATTTGGTATAACCTCCAATTCAACGGCGAGCAACGTGGTGAGCAGCAGACAAATCCCTAATCACTTGGCTTATCTCTTCGGTGGCGAGTTGGATTTCCTTGTCCGTAGTAAAACGGCCCACGGAAAAGCGTATGGTGCCCATCGCGTATTCCAAAGGGACGTTCATGGCTTCCAAAACGCTGGAGACCTCCACTCGGTCACTGTGACAAGCAGCGCCAGCCGAAGCGGCCACGCCCTCTAGACCATCCAAAATTTGGTTGGCTTCAAGGTTCTTGAAGCTAATGCTGGAAGTATTGGGCAAGCGTTTCTCTGGGTGACCGTTTACTCTGGAACCGGGAAAGCGGTCCAAAAGCCCTGATTCCAGTCGGTCTCGCATTTTGCGCATGTGGTCCTGATATTGGGTCAGGTTCTGGTGAATCAGCTGACAAGCTTTTCCTAGCCCAACTATCTCGATGACGTTTTCCGTGCCGGCTCGCCAATTCATTTCGTGGTTGGCCCCATGAATCAGTTTCTCAAGCTTCACACCGCTCCTAATGTAGAGGACGCCGATACCCTTGGGAGCGTACAGCTTGTGGCCAGCTACGGTGAGTAGGTCAACCCCCAAGTCGTCGACAGTCACCGGAATCTTGCCGATGGACTGGGCGCAGTCGGCGTGGACCAGCACACCCCGCCGGTGGGCGATGTCGGCGATTTCCCGGATGGGCTCCACCGTGCCGACCTCGTTATTCGCGTGCATAACCGTCACTAGCACCGTTTCGTCGGTAATGGCCTCGGAAACTTGCTCTGGGTCCAGCCAGCCGAATTGGTCGACGGGCAGGTAGGTGACTCTGCTGCCATTTTGTGCACCGTGTTTTTCCTCAAGAAAACGGCAAACTTCTATTACCGCTGGGTGCTCCACAGCGGAGGTGATAATGTGGTTGCCCTTGGCCCGGTAAGCGCCGGCCACGCCTTTGATGGCGTAGTTGTTGGCCTCGGTGCCGCCGCTGGTGAATACCACCTCTAAGGGTAAACATCCCAACATTTCCGCAATGCGGCTTCTGGCCTCGTCCACCGCAGCATGAGTGGTGACCCCCAATGCGTGGCTGCTCGAAGGATTGCCGTAGTGCTGGTGAACAAAGGGCAGCATTTCTTCGGCGACTTGAGGGTCGATGGGCGTGGTGGCGTTGTAATCCAAATAGATTTGGTCCATGTCATTTCAGTCCGATGCTCGATTATTAAGCCTGAGCCGAACCTCAGGATTCACCAATGTTAGCCGCAACATGACTCTGTGGCAAGCAGCATTCGTCCTCCAAACACAGCCGCGTTATCGGGGTCTGTTCATCAGCCATCCCAGGGGCCTTCGGTAGCTTTGTGTGGTCTTATTTCTGTGGCCTGAGTCTGTGCCCTTATTATAGAAACGTCCGTAGGAAAGGTTTGTGCTCCGCTCTGCGGTATGGTAATTTTGGGAAGCTTTGGAAGGCCATGACTTTTTAATAACTTGCCGGAACTTGCCGGACCGTCCAACCCGAGCAAGCGACAAGTTTGGAGGGACGATGTTGGATCTATTGTTGAAGGACGCTCGAGTAGTCGACGGAACTGGGCAGACTTGGTTTCGCGCCAGCATCGGCGTAGAGCGAGACCAAGTTACCGTAATCCGGGGCGACGCTTCGTCAATACAGGCGTCACGAATCATCGACGCCAGCCGTTACGTGGTCTGCCCCGGCTTTATCGACATGCACTCCCATTCGGAATTAATGATGCTGGCCGACCCTCGCCACGAGGCCAAAGTCCGGCAGGGTGTTACCACCGAACTATTGGGCCTGGACGGTCTTTCCTATGCGCCAACCTCCCCCGCCAAGCTGGAACAACTGCTTACCTACCTGGCCGCGGTAAACGGGACCCCGCCCCCGGGAGTTCGTTGGGGCACGGTGAAGGAGTTCTTAGACCTGTTCGATAACCGGGTAGCTTGCAACGTCGCGTACATGGTGCCCCATGCAGCCATTCGCGTTGAGGCCATGGGCTGGGAAGACCGGTTGCCCACCCAGCCGGAGGTGGACCGGATGCGGGAATTGGCGGTCCAGGGTATGCGGGACGGGGCCTTCGGGTTCACCACCGGTTTGACCTATCCTCCCGGGGCCTACAGCGATACCAACGAACTGGTGTCGGTGTGCGATGCAATCAAAGACTTGGGCGGCATTTACATGACCCACGCCCGCTATACTTTGGGGGACGGACTGTTGGACCCATTCCGGGAAGCGGTGGCCATAGGCCGCCGTGCCAGCGTGCCGGTGCACATTTCCCACTACCACAATCCAGTGGACGGCATGGGTCAACAAATGATAGACCTGGTGGACGAAGGAAGAAATGAGGGTATCGACGTAACCTTCGACCAGTACCCCTACGCTGCCGCCAGCACCGTCTTGCACTCCTTGCTCCCATACTGGGTACACGCTGGCGGACCATCGGCCTTGCTTCAACGACTCCAGGACCGAAACATCAGGGAGCAGATTGGCGACTCGGTTAATCCCATGTGGGGACTGAGCCTAGACCACTACATATTTAGCCACGTAGGCTCCGACAAGAATAAAGAGTGGGAAGGCCGCTCACTGACCGACTTGGCCAAAGCCCAAAGCAAGACCATGGTCGACACGATCTGCGATTTCCTTATTGAAGAGAACCTGGAAGTAGCCTTCGTTGCCCGCACCGGCAACCCGGATAACATCCGGACCATTGCCCAGCATCCGGCCCAGATGGTTGGCTCCGATGGCATTCTAACCGGCGAAATGCCCAATCCCCGGACCTACGGCACCTTCCCCTACGTGTTGGGCCAATTTGTGCGAGAAGAAGGGCTGCTGAGGATGGAAGACGCAATACGTAAAATGACGTCCATGCCCGCCCAGCGGTTGGGGCTGAAAGACCGCGGCATACTTCGGGACGGCATGAAGGCCGACCTCGTAGCCTTTGACCCGGACCGGGTGGAGGCCAAGGCCACATTCGAAGATCCCAAGCAATATCCCGAAGGCATTGATTACGTGGTGGTCAATGGCAAGCTGGTGGTGGACAACGGCGTCCATACAGGAGCATTGCCGGGCCGGGCGCTACGTTCGCAGTAACTCCAAATGTTTCTGGCCAGGATTTCAGGGCTCCCACAGGGCAATCGCGTCTTAACTAAGGAGCACCTTTAGGAGGTAGTCCTCGACCCATCCGGCTTTATGCCGTTTACCTTGGATACCCCGTTTGAGA
>MUCU01000055.1 GCA_002817055.1 SAR202 cluster bacterium Io17-Chloro-G7
CCCAACGGCAAATTCACGGATTTTCGGCCTGGCGGGCCGCCGCTGGGTTGTTTAGACCAATGTTCGGTCAACCGTTCGGTCAACCAAGGTTCCAAGACTGAGAACGATTTTAGAGCACCAATTTACGTTAGTCAATTGACTGAAACGAAAGGACAGTACCCTAAATTTATGAGTCGATACCCGGAGGTTTCGATAATCCAATACTCGGCCCGTCGGCGCCTATTATCAAGACGCAATAGTCTTTGTCAGAGGGACCACGTAGACCAGAAGGTCTAGTTGTCGCATGGCCCGTTTGCTGGAAGCACTTTCCTGAAGCAGCACCTCCTGAAAGCAACAAGCCGCCGCCATCTTCACGATATGACCGAGTGAACATCCATGGGTGAACCTACGTGAGACTACATATTTCGAATACACCCGCAGTAAATGACAACAGTCCCGTTTGAGAACGCAAGCTAAATTCCGGTCACGCACTCGAACTCAGGAATGGAGCATCCTAGGCTGGCGCCCTTCGCTAACTATAACCATTCTTTATCCGACCATCTGTTATTATGTATCTGCGTCGACTGCGAATTACTTGACCTTTAATAATTTCGCATACCGGCAAGGCCTAGAGATAACGGCCATAAGGATGTAAAATAGTCATCATGAGTACCGTTTTACTTATTGCCGCTCTCGCTCTGGTATCGATATGGACAGCCCGCTTGGCCAAATCAAAAGGGAGGAATCCATGGCTATGGGGCGGCGCATCTTTTGTCCTCGGAATTCCCACTATACATTTGTTCGCGGTGGCTCCGCTCATAATAATCATGTTTTTGAAGAAGGCTCCGGAACAAGCCGGACCAATAGTTCAGACCACCACTTGTCCCAAGTGCCAGTCTTCTTCCGCCAAAAACTCCCGCTTCTGCACCAATTGCGGTTGGGAGGTAGCCCGAGTCAACACTTTGGATACACCCCAAGAAGTGGCGGAGCCAATCGTCGCCCCTTCCACCCAAACTCAAGAACCTGCCGAGGTGTCCCGGGCTCCGACCCAAGACAATACTCAATCACCGGCTCAATCAAGCGAAGCTGCCGTTGAATCCAGCACAGATGATGTCGCCGAATATTCTCCGGTTACTGCGCCGGTCCATTCCGAGATTGATCAACTTGAAACGGTCGAGACAGATTCTGAACCGACTGGTGAGCCAGCAGCCGAGGAAACTCTTGAGGAGATCACTTCGTACCGCAAGATTGTCCCGGTGGACGCTCCCACCGCTGCGGTAATGACTGAAAGGGGTGTTCGGCTTTTCAATCAAGGGCGGACCCAAGAGGCAATCGACCAGTTCACCAAAGCGATCGCTTTGGACGCAACATATATCGAGGCTTGGGCGAAGCGGGCCGAGGCGTATGCGCTGTTGGGCCGTGGAGATCAAGCAGCCGAAGACCAGCGCCGGTTGGATTCGTTGAACGCCAGTTCCCCTTAACTCCTGCCAGCGGTCTATTTTAGATTGCCATGATGTGGTAGCCAGCATCTACCGGGATGACCGACCCTGTGATCCCGCTGGATAGATCGCTACACAGAAACAAGGCTGTGTTGGCCACCTCATCAGCGCTGATGTTTCTTTTAAGGGCCGCTTTTTCCGCATGGCGCCGCCTCATATCCATGAACCCGTGAATCCCTCGGGCTGCCAATGTTTCCAATGGTCCGGCGGATATAGCGTTCAATCTGATTCCCTTTTCACCAAACTCGAAGGCTAGTTGCCTAACTTCATGTTCGAGGGCGGCCTTGGCAGTCCCCATAACATTGTAGCCGGGGTATACCTTGGTCGAAGCATGAAAGGTCATGGTCACTACGCTACCCCCGGAGGTCATCAAGGGCGCTGCGTGCTTCACCAACGGTATCAGGGAGTATGCGCTGACTTCGAGAGCTATCCTAAATCCTTCCCGTCCGGTTTCGGAAAAATGGCCGGCCAAGTCCTCGCGGTTGGCGTAGGCAATGCTGTGGACTAGGAAAGAAATGTCTCCGAATTCCTCTTTTACGGTGCTGAACAATTGCTCGATCTGATCATCGTTCGTAGCATCACAGGGGATTACCAAGGCGCCTTCCAAAGTTTCGGCTAATCGGGATACTCTGGACTCTAACCGCTCGCCCTGATAGGTTAAGGCCAACCTTGCGCCTGCCTGCCCTAGAACACGGGCGATGGACCAAGCTATACTGCGGTCATTGGCTACGCCCAATACCACACCGTTTTTTCCGGTCAAATCTATCGGAAACACCCTCACCTCCCTAGATTCGGCATGCCAAGGCTTTCCACCAAGTCACCTGAAGTCTGTCATTCTGAGCGGAGCGAAAAACCCTTGCGCCTTGGGAAAAAGACTCCTCGTCTCTTCGCTCCTTCGAATGACACTTTTGGCGCAATGCGCACGCAAAAATTTTTATAAGAATTCCGGCGCTATTTGCTCCAGGAAAATACCCAATTGCTTCTGCGGTTCAAAACTAGCAAAGCGCACGATCAGGGTCTCGGCGCCCGCTGCCACATACTCGTCCATCCGCTCCTTGACGCGTTGCGGTCCGCCAAACGGCCCCCAGCGAATGCCCCAGATTTCCGAGCCGTAGTAGCGAGTAAGAAACTCGGTGGCCTCGGCTTCCGCTTGAGACTCGTTGTTGTCCAGGTTCACTGTCATATAGAAAGTGGTTTCGAAACCCGCCGGGTCCCGTCCCAAGTCGGCGTGAAGCGACCGAACGGTTTTGACCAGTTGAGAATATTCCTCGGGAGTATCCGAAATGGAGATCAGGCCGTTCCCCAACCGGGCGGCCCTAGACATCTGGGCGTCCTGTTGTGCTCGCCAGTGGCTTGCCAGCAAGAAGGGTATCCCGCCCTGCTGAGAATGAGGGGGGGCGATCCTCACGCCCTCTAGGTTGAAGCGCTTACCGGGAAAATCCAAAGGCTCGCCGGAACCCAGGCCCTGCACGATCTGGACGATCTCTTCAAGACGTCCAGCCCGTTGCTTATAATTCAGGCCAGCGGCCCGCCATTCGCCTTTTTGGTCTTCGTTGAAGGCACCACCGACGCCAGCGCCGATGACCAAACGGCCTTTGGACAACAGGTCGACGGTGGCCAAGGTTTGGGCCAACAGCACGGGGTGTCGCAACGCTGCCAGAAGCACTGCCGTGCCCAACCGGACTTTGTGGGTATGGGTCGCAATTGCCGCCAGCATTGCCAGTGGCTCAAGCCTGGGTTTGGCGGTAAGGCTGTCGCCGACCCAGACCGAGTCCAGTCCGGCTGAGTCGACTATTCGGGCAAGCTCTATTATCCCGTCGGCGCTATCCGGCGGGCCATCGCCGATTAGCAACCCCCGAGTGGGTAAAAGTATCCCCAGCTTTGCTTTGCTCAATCAATAATCCGGTTCATTCTAATTTTAGCTATCGCCGAATCATCCGGGATGGCCAGAATTCCTGGGGATGCCCTTGTTGATACGGGCCCAGTCAGCGGCTGTCCTGAGACTCGGCAGACATCGACTTAAATCTGATCAACCGTTGCTGGGAGGTTACCGTCGGGGCACCAATCGCTCCAGCAATCCCGGTTCCATATGCTCGTAGCTCTCTAAATCATCGGGTGTGTCCATGTCGAACCCTAAACCAGGGCTATAGCAAATTGCGACGGAAATCTCGATGCTAGCAGCCTGAGCCAGATGTTTTATGAAACTCTTGCCCCCCAGTTCCGGTCGAAAGGGTATCCCGTGGGGCACCAATATCGCATTTGTGCCACCGTCCCGTCGTGCTGGGGCAAGGCTGATATTGTTTTGCTGCCGGGAGGCTTGAATCACGCTGTGCACATCGCTGGGCTTGATAAAGGGCAGGTCGCTGGCCAAATACATGGCGGAACTGCCTCGCTCGGCTGCCCTATCAAATGCCTTGCCCAGAGTATCGTTGAGGTTCCGCCCCATCTCTTCAAGCCAAATGCCGCCAGCGTTGCGAGTGGCATTGCGCACCCTGGTGTCGCCTCCCACCACCCAGAAGGTGCCGACCGACGCCGCATTTACCGCTCCAATAACCCGGCGTAGCAAGCCCAGTGACAGGTGTTCCCTATCCTCTCTAGAGAATTTTTTCGATAATCGCGATTTACTATCTGAAAGTGGCTTCATGGGTATTATGATCGTGGGTCCCGACGATTCCTGATCAGATACTTGCTCGCCGCTGGATTCTGGAGTTTCATGACTTGCATCCTGAGGTCCGGGAACTGGGTTGGCCATGGAGTTAATCACTCCCCAAAGCAATAACTGTCCGGGCAAGGGCAACCTTTTCGGATTCAGTTTGCATGATGATGGGTTCCACCACCGGCGTTACTCCCAATTCCTCGATCTCGGAGGCTCGGTCGGAATCTTGTTGGTCTATTACAAGCACATCGCAATAATTCCGGTACTGTTTGGCAACGCCGACGCAAGAAACCTCTTGGCCAAGCTCCGCCATTATTTTGCCAGCCGGGCCTTTCACCGAATCCCCTCCGACGATGGGGCTAACCGCTATTCGCTTGGCGGTGCTTTTCTCCAACATATCCGCCACTCCCGTCACAGCCAGTATGGGGCCCAAACTCAGGAAGGGATTGGACGGGCAGAACACTATTATCTCTGCGTCACTCAACGCCGATTCTAGGCCAGGGGATGGTTTGGCTTCTTGAGCGCCGTCGTACCGGACGGCGTTGACTACAGGTTGAGCGCGCTGTCGCACGAAATAATCCTGCATCGACAAGTCGCCATCGTGCGTCTCAAGGACCGTGCGCAAGGGGTCGTCGCTCATCGGGATTACCTGGTGTTCGACGCCCAAACTGCGGCAAAGCTCCTGGGTTACTTGGGAAAGGGTCGCACCTTGACCCAAAAGCTGGGTGCGACGTATGTGAGTGGCAAAATCCCGGTCTCCCAGGTTGAACCAGGTATCCGCTCCGTACTGTTTGAGCATGCTCAATGCGGTGAAGGTGTCGCCGTGGAGGCCCCACCCAAAATCAGGGTCAGACAGTCCCGCCAGCGTGTACATCATGGTGTCTAGATCAGGGGAAACGTGCAGACCATGAAAAGAATCATCGTCGCCGGTGTTCACGCAAATCACGAGACGTTCCGGATGAACTATTCTACAGAGACCCAGAGCTAGTTTGGCACCCCCGACACCTCCTGCAAAAGCCAAGACTTTTCCGTTCATGAAGAAGGCTGTGACTCCCCGTATATCCGGTGAAAGGAGGTATTTTGCGCAGACACGCCCGCGACATAGCGCATATTCAAGTTTCCCGGACGGCGCAGGTCGAACTTCACCCTGAAGTCCCCGACGGCGTCACCGCGGAAGAGGTCTCAGCAGACTGGTCGGAATATTTGGGGTGTTGGAAGCGGAATTTGTCCATTTGCACCAACATGTTGTAGGAACCGAACAGTTCCTCCACATTGTCCCCTACCAAGTCCAGCGGGTCTAATTCTTCATCGGCATCGCTGAACACCCGACGGGTTGTATAGGTGGTGTAACGCTCGGCAGGAATTCTGCCAGCTTGTCGAATTATTTGGCGGAATTCCGAAGGCCGCATTAGCTGGCCGTGCTGCGCCCCTGCGGACGTGGATATGGACTCATTGATAAGCGTTCCACCTAGATCGTTGACTCCCGCCGTCAGTAATAGCTGGGATACCCTTGAGCCTTCTTTAACCCAGGAAGCCTGGATGTTGGGTATCCAGTTATTAAGCATAATTCGGGCGATGGCGTGGACTTTGATAACGTCGGTGCCGGTCGGTCCTGACCGCACGCCCTCGACCAAGCCCTTGAGGAACATTGGCGCTTCCGATGCTACGAATGACAATGGAACGAACTCGGTAATGCCGCCGGTCTTCTTCTGAATGTCACGGATGTAGGCCATGTGCTCGGAAAGTTGTTCGTTGGTCTCTCGGTGCCCGAACATTACGGTGGACGTGGTGGGAATGCCCAACTCGTGGGCCGTGGTTATGACCTCCGTCCATTGGTCTACTCTAATACGGCCCGGTGAAATAAGGTCACGAAGCTCTTGATCCAAAACCTCGGCTGACGTGCCGGGCAGGCTGCCCACGCCAGCATCCTTGAGACCTTGCAAGTACTCCCGAATACTGATTCGAGAACGGACGGAACCGTAGAGGACTTCCTCGGGGGAGAATCCATGGATGTGCATGCCCGGCAACTCGGCCTTGATGGCTTCGCACAGCCTGATGTACAAGTCGCCTTCCATCTGAGGCGGGAGTCCGGCTTGAATGCAGACCTCGGTGGCGCCGTAATCCCAGGCTTCCTTGGCCCTGCGGATTATCTCTTCCACCGGCAGCAAATATCCCTGTTCTTCGCGGAAGTCCCTGCTGAAGGCACAAAAGCCGCAACGTTTTATGCAAACATTGGTGAAATTAATGTTGCGGTTGACCACATACGTAACCACGTCGCCAACGGTCCGTCGCCGCAACTCGTCGGCGGTCAACACCAATGCGTGGTACTCCATTCCAGAGGTCTCGAAGAGCACGGTTGCGTCTTGGGCCGTGATGTCCCCGCCCTCTAGGGCCAGGTTTAAAATCATCCCTATATTTGGGTCCAGATGATCCAAAAGTTTTTCCACATCATCAGCACTGGGCTGTGGGTTAATTCCCGGCATAACGTTGAATTCCCCCTTTTACGTATCCATCGCCGTCCGCCAGAGCCATTACGCTTGCCTTGATTGGGTCTAGCAACCAGGTTTCCGATGCCTTGACATATTCGGGGTAAACGGGAAGCCTGGGCTTCAACTCAAACCCCTTGGACGCGGTGCGGTCCCTTAATTGGTCCAAGCCCGGCCACGGCGCTTCCGGATTAACATAGTCGATGGTCAAAGGAGAAACCCCACCCCAATCGTTTATACCCGCGTCGAGGTAGATTTCGTAGTCGTTGGCACTCAAGTTGGGTGGGACTTGAATGTTCATTTCCGGTTCTAATAGCAACCGGGCCACAGCGACGGTCCAAAGCAGTTCTTCGGTTTCAGCATTGGGGGAACAACCCATAGGCGTTCCCGGTTTCGCTCGGAAATTTTGTACTATCACTTCTTGAACGTGGCCAAAACTTAAGTGAAGCCGCCGGATCGCCAATAACGCGTCGATCCGTTCTTGGCGGGTTTCACCGATTCCTATCAGGATACCTGTCGTGAAGGGTACACGCAACTCTCCGGCGATTTCTATGGTGCGCAAACGCACTCTGGGCCGTTTACTGGGAGCGAACTCGTGGGGGCCGCCCTTCTCATGCATCCGTAGGCTGGCGCTTTCCAGCATCAGACCCATGGATGGATTATACGGCTTAAGGCGGGCCAACTCCCGGCGGCTCATCGTCCCGGGGTTGGCGTGGGGCAACATCTGCGTTTCCCGGGCAACCAGTTCGCAGACATGAGCGACATATTCCAGCGTGGTGTTGAAGCCTCTGTGCTCCAACCACTCCTTGGCTTCCGGGTAACGCTGCTCCGGACGTTCGCCTAAGGTGAAGAGGGCCTCGGTACAACCCAATCGCTGCCCTGCCTTAGCTACGTCCAAGACTTCTTCAGGGGTCAGATACAAGTTACCGCCGGTGGCGGCAGGGTCTTGCCGAAAAGTGCAGTAGCCGCAAAAATCCCGGCAGAGCCTGGTCAGGGGGATAAAAACCTTGGGGGAGAACGTGACTGTGGTGCCTTTGCCTTGGTCGCGAAGCTGCGCCGCCACAGCGCAAAGGTCTTTGAGGCGGTTGCCGTCTGCGCTTACTAATGCCGCAGACTCCATTTCGCCAATGGCTTCGCCCCGAACGGCAGCGTCCAATAGCTCGTCTATTGGCGGCAACGAAGCACTGGTATCCCCACTATACTGGCCGACCGCAGTTCCGGACTCTAATAATCTCAATTGATTAAGTCTCTCTCTAGGCTAAAAACGGTGATACCTAGCAGGACATCCGGGGTTTTAAAACTAGTTTAGAGCTTCGATCAGTCTTCGAGTTCAATCCAGGGTTGCTGTATTCCGATGAGATTAGCGACAGAGCAATCTCGACCTCAAAATATAGGCTCTTCGCCTTGCGCAAACGGACTGTAGAACCTTTTGGATATGACAAATATTGTAGTCCCAGATTCCCACGCAAGGCAACTGCTCAATGCGGAAGTGGGACGTTGGGAGTTTGGTTTCGGATCGAAAAGCTAGGGTTGAAATATGTTGAGAGAATCCCGCAGTGTCTTGGTCCTACAACCCAGCCAAGCGGGCTTGTTCGGTGGGGTCGAGCTTAGCGTATGATCGGCCCAAGTAATCGTGGGCCAGCTTGGTAGCAACGCGGCCCCTGGGAGTGCGTTCGATGAATCCCAACTGCAACAAATAGGGTTCCCAAACATCCATGATTGTGTCCGAGTCTTCGTTGATTGACGCTGCGAGGGTCTCCAGACCTACTGGTCCTCCGGAGAATTTGTCGATTATGCTCTCCAGCAACCTGCGGTCGGACTGGTCCAGACCCAATTCGTCAACCTGTAGCTGGGCCAGCGCATCCCTGGCGACCGGCCCAGTGACGCTGTTGTTCGCTTTCACCAAGGCAAAATCCCTGGAACGCTTTAGTAATCGGTTGGCGATCCTGGGAGTCCCCCGGGAGCGGGAAGCGATTTCCTCAATCCCACTGTGGTCTGTGTCCACTCCCAAAATTCGGGCCGAACGCTGGACAATCACCTTCATATCCGATGGGTCGTAGTACTCCAGACGAAACACGGAGCCGAACCGGTCTCTCAACGGTGCGCTAATCATGGAAAACCGGGTGGTTGCCCCAATCAGGGTGAATGGGTTAATGCGCAGGTTGACGTTGCGTGCGGCCAATCCTTTACCAACCATCCACGACAGGAAGAAATCTTCCATCGCCGAGTAGAGTACCTCCTCCACGACCCGGTTCAGGCGGTGCACCTCGTCGATGAACAGCACGTCTCCTGGCTGTAAACTGGTCAAGATTGCCGCCATGTCCCCGGCCCGCTCCACCGCGGGTCCCGAGGTGACCCGAATCTCGACCCCCATTTCCTGGGAAATGATGTGGGCCAGAGTGGTCTTCCCCAAGCCGGGTGGTCCGTAGATTATGACGTGGTCCAAGGACTCGCCCCGAATCTTGGACGCTTGGATGGCGATGCTAAGGTTCTCTTTGGTCTGGCTCTGGCCGACAAAGTCCTCAAGCCGCCGAGGACGCAACGTCAAATCCAGGTCGTCTTCTTGAACCGCACCCGAGATCAGGCGCTCGGTCATAACTCCCCTCAACACCCCACGAGTGTTCGAATCCGGCTGTCTGAAATCGATTCTAGGCTAGGGCCTAATCACCGTCAAGGAATAAGGGTCACCGATCATATAGGTCTTGTGACGCTGGATTGACTACCGGACTGACCAATATCTTACCTCGTTTATCTAGGGAACCGGCTCACCATAAACTTCGATGGACATGGCGCCGGTGTTTCCCCCGCTGGTGTCTACGGCTTCGAAACGCAGGCTCTTTCCGGCGATATCGGTTTCAAAGTAATAAATCTTGTCGGAACTCTCAAGAACGAAAGGGCCAACGACTTCGCCATTTTCGTTAACCACCTTGAAAGAGAAAATCTCGGCTGATGTGCCCATTGTCCTGGACCAAAAACCTAGGGAAGTGACGCGGGTTTCCGATGGCAATTCGATTTCCAGCCAGGCGTCGCTGCCATCGCCATTGGACGACCACGCCGTGGCTGGATTACCGTCCACTGCTTTGGCGGCCCCGAAGGAAGATTCGTTGTCACCATTACCGTAGTTGGAGCTAACACCTACGACCCTGGCGCCTAGTTCCGGCGATGCTAGATTTTCTCCGCGGTCACCGGAGGTTTGAAACGCAGCAGGGGAAGCGAAGGGCTGACCGGGGTCTACCAGGAACCAGGAAATAAACTCGGCGTCCGCTTCGTAGGGGTTTCTCTTTTGTACGCTAACCCAGGGCGGAATCCCCTCAAGCTCCCCAGAACCCATGACTATCGTCCCTATTAAGCCATTCTGGTAGTCGATCTTCCCCGAGAGTTGGTAGATAAGTTCCGGCCCGGGGTGAGTATGAACGCTGGTCTCACCGCCCGTAGGCACTTGAACCAATACGAAGACCGCCAATGGCGAGTCCGGGATGACCTCAAGAGGGCTTTCGTCAAAAACCAGGGTTGAATTGGGCAGATTGGACGCCGGAGCCGAACCTGGTGCGGTTAGTTGGACCTCCCAAAATACCGATGGACCGTCAAGGGCGAGGTGCCGGTGTGATTCGCCAGCGGAGACCGCCGCTCCTTCTCCAGTCGCCAGGGTCCTTTCGTCCTGACTTGATTGGAACTGATGTTGCCCTTCCTCGGCGTAAATAAAAGCGAATTCATGGACATGCTCTAGGCTCTGGCCAGCGGCCAACGTAGATTCGTAAGCGACCCAGGAAAGGCCTCCTTCGGTCACCTCCGGTAACAATTGCTGCGCCAGCAATGTAGTTTCCGCACTTCCTCCAAGCGCCGCCCCACCCATAGAAATCGCGCCGGTGTCGACAACCGTTCTGGGGGCCGGAGTTGGAGCTGAAGATGCCATTTTAGTTGAAGTGGGTTCTGGATCTCTGGGCGTAGGCACAGCGGCCGGGGCCTCAGCGGTAGGCTTGGCCACGGGGGTACCCGTTGCAGTGGGAACCGTTGGTCTAGGCCTCACGGTAGCCGAGGTTGTGGCCGTCGGGGGGGCGATGGTTGTAGCCGTTGGAACGGCAGTATCAGATGAGATTTCCTGGGTGCTTGATGGCGTCCCATCAACTCCGCCGCCGCAGGCGACGAGAAAAATAAACATGGCAATGGTCATTGCCGAACGATTCGGGTACCAATCCCCCCACGGGGAATTTGGGAGAATCATAGCTGTTTCCATTTTATCGCAATCGGCAAAGTCCTATTACTGCGGTTTATCGCTTCGCCCCCCGTTCAGCTACCACGAAGTTCGCCGACTAGTAAACGCCAATCTGTAGCTCCATGCAATCGCGAGTGTAGCATTCGTTAATGTGGCATTCAACTGAATACGAATCAGCCACTACGGCTAACTAAGAACGTTAACTGGTCCGAAATAGCATCACCTTTGAGGATTGAATCGATTCTCTATCTTTATCATCTACTATCTGAACGGCGAATTTGGTGTACGGGGCCGGATTTTGTACGATTCCGTTTGGGTCACGGAGCACCTTTTTCCAGCACGGCATAGTTTAGGCAACGCTGTCGCTGTTGGCCTACCTAGCCAGCGTAATTAAGACCATCCGCTTGGTCACCGTAGTTGCGGTATTGCCCTTTCATAACCCTATCCAGTTGGCGGAACAGGCAGCTACAGTCGACCTGCTAAGTGACGGTAGGTTGGATTTGGGCATTGGCCGCGGTTTGGCCAAGAGGTTGGAGGGCCACCGGAACATCAGGTGGATTTGCTTCCTGAAGACTACCGGTCATACCGCTGCCGCTTTTCCCGGGACGTGACCTTCGATTACGACTCGATGTTCGAAAACGTCACCCTTTTCGGCACTCCGGATCAGGTGGCGGACCACGTAGAAATCTTGCGGAACTCGGGTGTGGAGAAATTAATCTTTTTCATCAACTACGGTGGGGTCGAGAGCCGGAAGGTTCTGGATTCTCTGGAGTTGTTCGCCAAAGAGGTTATGCTTCGCTTCGCCGACTAGGTGGGCAAATATTAGCGCACAAATCATGAAGATTTATACCGTGGCCGTTTTGCGCTCGGGGGCAGCGTCAAGTAGCCGGAGGGTCTCCTACGTTTCTGGATTCCGGCCTGCGAGTTTGTGAATAAATCCCCGAATTACCGGTGCTGGAAGTAAAATAAGGTATCCGGGACGGCTGAGGTGTGTGGTGGAGCA
>MUCU01000056.1 GCA_002817055.1 SAR202 cluster bacterium Io17-Chloro-G7
CCGTCAAGGGTTTGGAGATTGTTAGAATCGACCCTGACCGCAATCTAATCTTGCTCAAAGGCGGGATCCCAGGCGCACCCAACAGCCTGGTGCAAATTCGGCGGACCAACAAGAAGGTTGCCAACGCTAGCTAACCTAAAGTTATGAATTCGGCCAAGCCGGGTCGATTTGGCATCCCGGCCTGAGCCGGTATCAACAAGACCGGCGACTCGGCGCAATCTGATAGCAGGGTTTATTACATGGAAATTACGGTAAAAAATCAAAGCGGCGAAACGTTGGAGACCATAGATTTGGCCGACGCCGTCTATAACGTGCCGATGAACCATTCGTTGGTGCACCAGGCATTGGTGATCTACCAACTGAATAAACGCCATGGCACTCATGACACCAAGACCCGTGCTCAAGTATCCGGCGGAGGGCGGAAGCCTTGGATTCAGAAGCATACCGGCCGCGCCCGGCAAGGCAGCATCAGATCTCCTCAATGGCGTCATGGTGGTGTGGTTTTCGGCCCCCACCCAAGGAGCTACCGGAAAGCCCTGCCCCAACGCTTCCGCCGATTAGCCCTTAAATGCGTGCTGTCAGACAAGGCGCGGCAGGACCGTTTAATTTGCTTGAATAGCATGGACACGCTGGACGGCAAGACCAAGTCGATGGTTAGCCTCCTCCAAAACCTGAACATAAGCGGATCGGCCCTTGTGATAACCAAAGACGCCCAGGAACCGGTAGTCCGATCAGCCAAGAATCTAGGCAATATTTGGACGCTGCCCGTTAATCTGCTCAACGCCCACGAATTGTTGCGGCGTGAAACAGTGATTATGACAGTGGAGGCAGCGCGTTGGGCCGAGGAGTTTTTCCAACGGGAGCCCGACCGCAAAAGGATAAAAATCGGTGAATCCGATTCAACCGTAGGTACAATCGAGGCTCCGGTAGACGACGAAGTAAGCGTGGAACCGGTGGCCCAAGCGGAAGAAGAGCCCCAGCCTGAAGTTACAGAATCCCCGATGGCCGAGGCGGTCGAAGGTGAACCGGCAGATTCGGAGGCTGCAGACGAAGAACAGTCCCCGGAGCTGGAACAAGCAGGGGAAGAAACCACCCAGGACCAAGAGGAAGCCTAGATGAACATTCATCAGGTATTATTAAAGCCCACCATCACGGAAAAAAGCACGATTCTACAAGAATCCGGAAAGTACACGTTCCGCGTGGATTCGAAAGCCAATAAAGTACAAGTAAAAGAAGCCGTGGAAAAGAGCTTTGACGTTACAGTATTAGACGTCAATATCACCAAAACCCATGGCAAGCGAAAACGTTACGGTTCGAGGATTACAAAAAAACCGGATATCAAGAAAGCGGTAGTGACCTTAGCACAGGGTGACCGCATTAACTTGATCGAAGGTCTTTAAACCCTGAAATTGGTCAGACCTGTTCATAAAGAGCGGTCTTATAAGGAAATTTGGCATGCCGCTAAAGAACTTAAAGCCGATAACGCCGGGTACGCGCAATGCAGTGCGGCCTTCTTTCGAGGACATTACTCGGCGGAAGCCGGAGAAATCCCTGCTATCGCCTCTAGCTAATCACGCTGGACGCAATAACCGGGGGAAGATTACAACGCGAAGCAGAGGCGGGGGCTCGCGCCGCATGTATCGGAATGTGGATTTCAAACGCACGAAAGATGGTGTCCCTGCTCGGGTTGTTTCGATTGAGTATGACCCTAACCGGACCACCCGCATAGCCCTGATATTTTATGCCGACGGGGAAAAGAGCTATATTCTAGCCCCGCACGCTTTGTCGGTGGGAGACTGGGTACAGTCGGGACCCGACGCGGAAATAAGCCCGGGTAATAACCTGTCGCTAAGGTCTATCCCCACGGGGACGATCATCCATAACCTGGAATTGACGCCGGGGCGGGGTGGCCAATTGGCGCGAAGTGCCGGAGTCGGCGCACAAGTGCTGTCCCGGGAAGGTGAGTATGTGTTGATCCGCTTGCCGTCGGGGGAAATGCGACGGGTGTTGCTCAACTGTCGGGCAACCGTCGGCCAGTTGTCAAATCCGGACCACAAAAACGAAAGCCTTGGCAAGGCGGGAGCCAGTCGCCACTTGGGAAGGCGCCCTCACGTTAGGGGTGTGGCTATGAACCCGGTGGACCATCCTCACGGCGGCGGCGAAGGTCGTTCGCCCATCGGGATGCCGGGGCCCAAGTCCCCTTGGGGGAAACCAACGTTGGGTTACAAGACCCGGCGGAAAAACAAGGCTTCAAGCAAGTTTATTTCTCGCCGAGGCAGGAGACGTTAGTATGTCCCGGTCTATAAAAAAAGGACCGTACGTTCATCCCAAATTGATGAAAAAGGTGGAGGCGCTACAGCGCTCGGGTGGTAATACGGTGATTCGAACCTGGTCGAGGGCCTCCATGATTATGCCAGAAATGGTCGGAATGACTTTCGGCGTTCACGACGGGCGCCGCCATGTCCCGGTATTTGTCACAGAAAATATGGTGGGGCACCGCTTGGGCGAGTTCTCTCCTACCCGTACCTACCGGGGCCATGTGGGCGGACGGTCGGAACGGGCCACCAGAGTGAGGTAAGCAGTGCCGCCTGTCAGAGCTTTCGCCAAAGGAGTAGGAGCGTCGCAGAAGCGGCTCAAGCCAATCTTAGACCTGGTCAGAGGCCGGGACGTAGATGATGCGCTGAATACATTGGGATTAATGACATCGCCTTGGGCCAAAACCGTGGCCAAGGTGGTAAAGTCGGCGGCGGCAAATGCTGAGAACAATATGTTCATGGACCGAGACAACCTCAAGATTGTGAGGATCACAGCCGACGAAGCCCGCCCGATCAAGCGATTTCGGCCAAGGGCTAGAGGGCGGATTGGCCGAATTATCAAAAGAAGCAGTCACATCACAGTTGTAGTTAATGATCGAAACGAGGAGGCCTAAGACCATGGGCCACAAGACTCATCCCTACGGGTTCCGGTTGGGTATCATCAAGGACTGGAAAGCCCACTGGTTTGCTCCCAATACGTCGTCGTACCGCAAGCTGGTCTTGGAAGATTTGAAGCTTAGAGATGCCATTAAGAATGAATACAAGTCGTTCTCGGACGCCGGGATATCCCGGGTAGAGATCGACCGTGGCGCGCAAGACAACGTCATCAACATTCATTCGGCCCGGCCAGGGATACTCATCGGCAGGGACGGAGAGCGGGTGAAAAACCTGCGGGGCCGTCTGGAGGATATCACGTCCCGGAAAGTGCAACTCAATATTATCGAGGTTGATTCTCCAGAAATCGACGCTTTCTTAGTTTGTAGGAATATCTCGGACCAACTGGAACGCCGTGTCGCCTACCGGCGGGCGATGCGCCAAGCAGCGCAACGGGCCATGCAAGGCGGCGCACAAGGTATCAAGATTATCGTCAAGGGTCGAATTTCAGGTTCGGAAATCGCCCGAGTGGAGAAGCTGATGCTCGGTCGGGTGCCACTGCACACTCTCCGGGCCAACATTGACTACGGGGTAACCGAAGCCAATACTGCCATGGGTTGTATCGGCATCAAAACCTGGATTTACCACGGTGAGATTCTGCCGCCACCTCCCGAGGAAGTCGAAGAACTGGAAACCATTGAGGTCACCGTCCAAGCGGATGCCCCGGATGAAAACCTGGAATTGTTGGACGATATCTAGGAAGGACGTTCTACGGTAACAACCTGAATGCTGCCTTAGACTGGTCAAGGAGATACCGATGTTACAACCCAAACGGACCAAATACCGCAAGGTTATGCGTGGTCGCCGCAAGGGCATGGCGACCACAGCGAATAGCGTCGATTTTGGAGAATTTGGACTGAAGGCTATGGCCACGGATTGGATCACGGCCCGCCAGATTGAAGCGGCCCGAGTTGCGGTAACCCGTCGACTAAGGCGCGGTGGACAGGTTTGGGTAAGGTTATTCCCGGATAAATCGGTTAGCAAGAAGCCGGCAGAAGTGCGCATGGGCGGCGGAAAGGCGGCCGTAGACCACTGGGTGGCCGTGGTTAAGCCGGGCAGGATTATGTTTGAAGTGGCGGGCGTCCCCCCGCAAGACGCTATTGCAGCCTTGAAATTAGCGGCCCACAAATTGCCTATACCAACCAAGACCGTGAGTCGCAATCGGATGAACGCATCGGCAGCCGAGGGCTAGAAGCGTGCGGGATTAGGAAATTAGTTTTTAGATTAAGAAGGGAAAAGGGCTATGCGGGTCCACGACGTTAGAGAACTAAACGACGACCAACTCCGGGAAGAGCTTACCAAGGCTTACCGTGAGTATCAAAACCTTCGGTTCCGGATGACAACCAATCAGTTGCCGGATACCAATCAGCCCAAATTGGTTAGGAAGTCCATCGCTCGTCTCAAAACAATCATGCGAGAGCGCGGATTAGATCAATAAATAGACTCATAAAAAAACCGCGGAGTACCAAATAGTGGCTAAAGAGATGCGGAAAGTTCGCACCGGAACAGTGGTGCGTACCCGGACCGAAAAAACCACGGTCGTCGAAATGGTATGGAAACAACGGCACCGTTTGTACCGCAAGCAGATGCGGCGGGTCGCCCGATTCTACGTCCATGACCCATTGGGCCAATGCAAGCTTGGCGACGTGGTGCGGATTCAAGAAGTCCGCCCTATCTCCAAAACCAAACGGTGGCGACTATTGGAAATCCTTGAACGGCACCAGGTCGCAGAAGTGCGGCCTACGGAATTGGAGGCCGACGCGGACGTAATATTGGCCCCACAGGCCAACCTAGACGCTGATGAAGCGGCGGATGCTGAATTGCAAGATGACTTTGAGGCCAACGAAGAACTGCCAGACGAGGGCGAAACGGAAGAGGACGAAGACGAATGATCCAGACATATACACGGCTCACCGTTGCCGATAATAGCGGGGCCAAGGTTATCCGGTTGATTAATATCCCCGGGAGCGGGCGCCGCAAGTTTGCTCACGTGGGTGACGTGGTCGTTTGTAACGTCCGGGAAGCTGCCCCCAACTCCCCGGTGAGAAAAGGGGAGATTGTAAAGGCGGTGGTAATCCGCCAAGCGCAAGGCCGACGCAGGCCCGACGGCACCTACATTAAATTCGACGACAATGCCGCAGTGCTGATCTTGGACAACCGGTTGCCCCGGGGAACCCGAATTTTCGGACCGGTGGCTCGGGAACTTCGAGACAAGGGTTTCATGCGGATTATATCTCTGGCGCCTGAGGTGGTATAATGCGCATCCGCAGCGGCGACAATGTGCTAGTAATAGCTGGGAAAGAAAAGGGGAAAACCGGTCGAGTGGACCGGCAAATCCCCAAAAGCGACCGGGTGATTGTGGAAGGCGTAAATATGATCACTCGCCATGTTCGCCCTAGGCCCGATGTTCGCCAGTCAGGGCGCATCCAGCAGGAAGCGGCAATTCACGCATCAAATCTGTCTTTGATTTGCAACAAATGTAACCGCCCGATAAGACCCACGTCAATCACTTTGGAAACAGGGGCCAGAGTTCGGGGCTGCCCCAAATGTAAGGAAGTAATCGATGATATCGGATGAGTCCCAGTCCTCGGATGAGCTGAACCAGGATAGCTCCAACGACGCAACCGAGGGACAAGACGGAAAACCGGAGGCTCAAGCCTCTGGCGAAGAAAACCCACAACCCGCAGCTCAAGAAGCAGTTGGAGAAGCCGCCCAGCCTGAAGCCCAGGCCGAGCAAGCCCCATCGCGGCAAAGAGCGGCCAGAAGCGGTGGAAGGACATCACGTGCCCAACGTACTACAGCAAGCGCCAGAGCCGCTGAAGAAGCGGTTCCTCTAGAGGCGCCGCCTAAGCCCCGCCTTTTGGAAATGTACCGGACCACAATTGTTCCGGCTATCATGGAAGAATTTGGGTTTACCAACCCCATGCGGGTGCCGCGGGTCCAAAAAATAGTGTTAAACATTGGTTTGGGCGAAGCCCTAACCAACAGCCGGGCCATGGATGGCGCAACCGGTGACCTAACCACCATTAGCGGGCAAAAACCGGTCATAACCCGAGCTCGCAAGTCAATTGCCGGCTTTAAAATTAGGGAAGGCAACCCGATCGGTACTTCCGTAACGCTCAGGGGAGCCAGGATGTACCATTTCTTGGACCGCCTAATTAATATGGCCCTGCCTCGTATTCGAGACTTCCGGGGTATCCCTCGAAGCGGTTTTGATGGGCGGGGCAACTTCTCCATCGGTATTAGGGAGCAGATAATATTCCCGGAGATCGACTATAACCAGATAGACAGAATACGTGGTCTGCAAGTGACCATCGCAACCAGCGCCCGCAACGACGAAGAAGGGATTCGCCTGTTGGAGCTTTACGGCATGCCCTTTATTCGTCAAACTTAGTCGACCTAATAAACAGGAGACAAAATTGGCCAAGTCTTCCAAGATTCAAAAATGGTTAAGGGAACCGAAATTCCCCAGCCGGGCCAACAGTCGCTGCCATCGCTGCGGTCGGCCGAAGGCATACATACGGTATTTCGGCATTTGCCGCATTTGCTTCCGCCAGTTGGCCCTTAACGGCGAATTGCCCGGAGTGCGCAAGGCCAGCCTTTAGGCTGTCGGTGACAATTTTTAGCACTGGCTTGAAGCCAGTGGATAGGTAAACTCCAGGAGAGTAAATAATCATGCCGGTTACGGATCCAGTAGCGGATATGTTGACCCGCATTCGTAACGCAATCCAAGTTAAGCACGATTCGGTGAACGTCCCTCACTCCAAGCTTAAGGTTGCCATCGCTAGGATCCTCAAGGAAGAGGGCTACATCCGAGATTACGACATGCCTCGCGGCCAAGCACATCCGACCATCCGCATACATCTGACCTACCGTGAAGCCCGAGCTCCAGCCATCACAGGCCTGAAACGGGTCAGCAAGCCCGGCCTACGGACCTATGTGGGCAAGGGAGAGATTCCGCGGGTGTTCGGTGGCTTGGGGGTTGCTATTCTATCAACTTCCAAGGGAGTGATGGGTGGCCGTCAAGCCTGGCGCCAAGGAATCGGGGGGGAGTTGCTCTGCTATGTCTGGTAATAACGGTGGCGAAAATTCCCAAGAACGTACCCTTTCCAGGATCGGTCGCAAGCCAATTCCAGTTCCATCCGGAGTGGACGTCCAGATAGAGTTTGACGGAGTGACGGTGAAAGGTCCCTTGGGCACCTTGACTCAAAAATACCACCCGGAGGTTAAGGTAACCCTCGGCGACGGAATGGTCGTGGTGGAACGTCTCTCGGAACGGAAGTTTCATCATTCCCTGCACGGTTTAACCAGAAGCCTGATTTCCAATGCCATCGTCGGAGTCACCGAAGGATACACCAAGACTCTAGAGTTAATGGGCGTCGGTTATCGGGTCCAAGCGGCTGGCGACGGAATAATATTGAACGTGGGCTACAGCCACCCGGTGGAGATTCACCCAGAGGAAGGGGTGACCATGCAGGTGGAAGGCAATAACCGGGTGCACGTACGGGGCATCGACAAACAAAAAGTGGGAAGCTTGGCAGCTCAGGTGCGCCGAGTTCGACCACCCAATGCCTACAAGGAAAAAGGAATTCGATACCAGGGCGAATTGCTGCGGTTCAAGCCCGGCAAAGCCGCGGCACGGAAAGCCTAGCTATGTCCAAAGATAGAAATTCTCGAAAATATAGGGTCGTTCGACATCTGCGCGTTCGTAAAAAGGTTCAAGGCAGCGGAGAGCGCCCCCGGCTATGCGTGTTCCGCAGCTTGCACCATATCTACGCCCAGGTGATAGACGACAACACGGGCCGTACGCTCGCTGCGGCGTCCAGTCTGGAAGCGGCCGTCGGAACAGATTCGGAGTCGTTGCCCAAGTTGACGGTTTCGCAGACTGTGGGCAAACTGGTTGCGGAGCGGGCCAAGGAGAAAGGAATCAGCCGGGTGGTCTTTGACCGTGGCGGATACAAGTATCACGGTCGGGTTAAGGCCTTGGCTGAGAGCTCCAGGGAAGCGGGACTGGTTTTTTAATAAAACCGAATTGATTATTGAACCTACGGTGGGGCAGATCTTGGGATAATAGATATGGTGTTTGAACTGAGGAGGAACTTTAGCTAATGGTTGGCGCATTCGATAGAGGCCAATTCGGTCGCCAAAGGGATGAAGATCCATCTGGCATGTCCGAGCGGGTTGTGTACACCCGGCGTATTTCCAAGGTGGTAAAGGGCGGCAGACGGTTGCGGTTCAACGCTTTGGTAGTAGTTGGGGACGGGCAAGGGCGTGTAGGCGCAGGGCTGGGTAAAGCGCTGGTTATTCCCGATGCAGTCCGGAAAGGCAACGCCGTCGCTCGCCGCACCATGGTGGATATTCCTCTGAAAGGCAACACAATACCGCAGCAGATAACTGTGAAGAAAGGCGCTACCATCGTTCTGATAAAGCCAGCACGAGAAGGAACCGGCGTAATTGCGGCGGGAGCGATGCGGGCAATGCTGGAACTTGGTGGCGTGCGGGATGTGGTGGGCAAGTCTTTGGGTTCCAGGAACCCAATCAATATTGTCTACGCTACACTTGAAGCTCTCAGGCAGCTCCGTGACCCCCAAGTCGAACTAGCCAAAAGAGGGCGATTATCGTCTGAGTCAGCAAAAACTGGATAGCAAGAAGATTGTGATAGTGGGGAGTGGGAGGGTGATTATCTAGTTCCACTCAGCGTCGGAGATTGGGAGAATCTGCTGCCCACATGCCTTTATGCGTCGGCTGAGTGCCTCTTGAGAATACGGGTCAATCCCGGAACTTAACTCCTGACCGTCATCTTTCCGGGTCTGCCATAATTCGATGCGGCTATCCATTTTTTGGCAATACCCGATCCATACTACTTGAAACTCTAGCCGAAGGTGTTGGGTTAAACTGGTTTCAGTGGTTTCATCCTAGTCTTGGCGCACTTATTTTTAGATTAAGGGTAACCTGATGGCACAGTTGAAAATAACCTGGGTTAAAAGTTGTATTGGACGGCCCGGATATCAACTCAAGATTATTAAGTCCCTGGGGTTGCGCAGGTTGCACCACAGCGTGACTCACAGCGACTCTCCAACTATCCGCGGCATGGTAAAAAAAGTGGTCCACCTGATAAAGGTGGAGGAATCGGAATAGGCGGGTTAACTAAAGAGGCAACCGTATGATGGAGCACCAGCTAGTCCCTCCCAAGGGCGCTAGGAAAGCAAGGAAACGGGTCGGCCGGGGAGACGCCGCCGGTCAGGGCAGTACCGCTGGACGAGGTATGAAAGGACAGAAGTCCCGTGCTGGGTACAGAATCCGTCCGGGATTCGAGGGCGGGCAATTGCCTTTGATCAAGGGGCTGCCCATGAAGCGGGGCTTCACCAACCGGTTCAAAATTTATTATTCATTGGTGAAAATAGAGTCTCTAGATAGCTTCGACGCAGGTGACCGCATCACTCCCGAAGACTTGTACCGCCGCGGATTATTGAGAAATCTCGATCAGCCTGTAAAAATTATGGGTGATGGTGAGATCAGTAAGGCCATCACAATCGCCGCCCATAAGTTCACCCGTTCCGCTCGGGAGAAAATTGAGGCAGCCAAAGGGACAGCGGAGGAGCTCTAGGTTTAGATGGTAACCGCCGAAGCGCAGGGTGGACGTTTTCCTCGCCTGATTCAAGCAGCAATCGACGCCTTCAGTCTACCGGACCTGAGGGCCAAGATTCTATTTACCTTGGCCATCTTGGCCTTGTACCGATTTACCGCCCACATTCCGTTGCCCGGCATCGACAGTGCGCGGCTAGACCTATTATTCGACAGCAACCAACTCTTGGGGTTTTTGGACCTCTTCAGCGGTGGCGCACTGCGCCGCATGAGTATCGTCGCTCTAGGCGTATTCCCTTATATAACAGCGTCAATCGTCATTCAGCTACTAACGCCGGTTGTTCCCCAGCTTCAGGATCTCTCCCGAGAAGGCGAATCCGGAAGGGCCAAGATAAACCGATTTACTCACTGGCTCACCGTGCCCATAGCCCTCGCTCAAGGCTATGGCCAATTGGTGCTGCTGGAACAAAGCAATGTTTTAGGGCCCATCGGATTCACCGGAGACGCCCTCTTGCCAACTATTGCCGCACTCTTGTCGGTGGTGGCAGGCACGATGTTCCTGGTTTGGCTGGGCGAGCTTATTACTGAAAAGGGCATCGGCAACGGCATTTCTCTGATTATTTTCGCTGGCATTGTGGCCGGATTCCCCGGTCTCTTGTCCCAAGGTTTCTTGGACCGGGACAATGTCTTGGGGATCGGGTTCTTCGCTATCATCGGCGTACTTATTATCGCCCTGATTGTAATGTTCAATGAAGCCCACCGGCGTATTCCGGTCCAGTACGGACGGAGTATCTTCCGTGGCGGGAGGATGTACCGTCAAAGCGGTGCGACCTATCTTCCGCTGAGGATCAACTCGGCGGGCATGATTCCTTTGATCTTTGCTTTTTCGATTGTGATCCTGCCGGGCACCGCTGCTACCTACTTTGCCACTAATACCGGGTTTGTTGGCGATGTGGCCAGGTTCTTTGCCGACCTGCTCATCCCAACGTCGCCGTTGTATTGGGTTATGGTTTTCATTCTCGTGGTAGTTTTTACCTTCTTTTATACCTTGGTGGTGTTCAACCAGCAGCAACTTGCGGAAAATTTGCAGCGAAACGGTGGGTTTGTTTTGGGTATTCGGCCAGGCAAACCGACCCAAGACTACCTCAATCGCGTAATCGTGCGTATTACCCTAGGCGGCGCATTGTTCTTGGGATTCATTGCTATCGTGCCCTATTTAGCATCCCTCATTACTGATGTACAGGCTATCTCTTTGAGCAGCACCAGTTTATTAATAATGGTAGGTGTAGGCTTGGATACTCTCAGGCAACTTGAGGCCCAACTCATGATGCGAAACTACGAAGGGTTCTTGAGGTAGTTTTGAGCGAGGCTAAAAATAATCATTTGCGGCTAGTGTTGTTCGGCCCCCCTGGAGCGGGCAAGGGCACCCAAGCCCAGCTGTTGAGGGATCGATTGGATTTAGCTCACATCTCCTCGGGAGATTTGTTCCGCCATAACCTCAATAACAAGACACCGTTGGGACTCAGGGCCGCAGAATACATGAACCAAGGCCAACTGGTGCCCGACGAAGTCACAATCGACATCATATTGGACAAGGTCCTATCCCTAAATTCGGAAGACGGATTTATTTTGGATGGCTTCCCCCGCAACCGCAATCAAGCGCAAGTGTTGGAGGTGGCCCTTTCCAGCCGGTCTCGAGGCATCGATAAAGTAGTTCATATCGACGTGTCCGAAGAGGAATTGATCAAGCGATTGGGAGGAAGATACATTTGCCGGGAATGCCAAGCGCCCCATAGCATCGACCCCGGTTCCTCGGGCGCGAATGAAGCACCGATCCAAGACCGCAAGTGCCAACAATGTAACGGCGAGTTGTACCAGCGTGAGGACGATAGACCGGAAGCTGTCCAGCGCCGCATAGATGTGTACCAAAAGGAGACGCTGCCGGTGCTGGACTTCTACCGGGAAAAGGGCTTGCTGCTGGACGTTTCCGGATTGGATACGATAGACATCGTAAATGAAAATGTGTTGGCCGGGCTGGGTATCCATTAACTAGGATTCCGTTAACTAGGGTTCCGTAAATGTCGAAACACGTTCCTTTGAACCAAGCCCATTGAACCAAGCCCATTGCCACCATGTGCGGTGACTTCTTTTGGGCTGGGTATCCAAGCACTCGAAACAAGGGTAGAATAGTAACCTTGAAACAGAATCGAAAAATTGAGACGGCCTCTAACTCTGCGTCCACTTACACCGGAGGGATTACGATTAAATCCCCCCAGGAGGTGGAAGACATGCGTGGCGCTGGGGCGGTTGTTGGCTCGGTAATCTCCCTGCTGAAGCGCTCGGTAGAACCGGGTATGACCACCAAAGACCTGGACAAAATCGCCTACAAAGAAATCACCCGCATGGGCGCAAAACCCACGTTCAAAGGCTATCGAGGCTTCCCTGCCTCTATATGCACCTCCGTGAATGAAGAGATCGTGCACGGAATTCCAGGGAAGCGTGTTCTCAAGGAAGGGGACATCGTCAAAATGGATGTGGGAGCGACCCTAAACGGTATGATCGGCGACGCAGCCGTGTCGGTGGCAGTTGGGCAAGTGAGTCAGGAAGCCCAAGACCTGATGGACGCCACCCGCGAAAGCTTGGACGCGGGGATAATGGTGTGCCTGCCGGGGAACCGCATAGGGGACATCGGAGCGGCGGTTCAGGCCTACGGGGAAGCTCGGAACTACGGCGTGGTCCGTGAGTTTGTGGGCCATGGGGTGGGCCGATTTTTACATGAAGACCCGCAGGTCCCCAACTACGGTACGCCTGGAACGGGGCCACTGCTGCGGGTGGGTATGTGCATCGCAATTGAGCCCATGTTTAACCTGGGTGATTGGCACACCAAGATACTGAGCGATAATTGGACCGTGGTTACCGCCGATGATAAATTATCTGCCCATTTCGAACATTCCATCACCATAACCGAGAACGGGCCGGAAGTACTCACCAAGCATAGCTAGGCTATTTCGATGTTACTAGCCAAGTCCGTTTGGTTTGACACATTTGAGGAAGCAAAACCGAAATAGCGAATCTAGAGTGAATTAAGACAGACATAGGCGAGACGAAAGGATATATATGGCTAAAAAGCAGGCAATTGAAGTGGAAGCTAGCGTCAAAGAAGCATTACCCAACGGAATGTTCCGGGTTGAGCTTCCCAACGACCACGAAGTGCTGGCCCACGTTTCAGGGAAGATTCGGATGCACTTCATCCGGGTTCTGCCCGGCGACCGGGTATTGGTGGAGCTCTCCCCGTACGACCTTTCGCGGGGCCGCATTACCTACCGCTTCAAGTAAACGGCTGCTATCAAACTAGGCTGACCCCACTACCGCAACTGATCTTGGGGTAAAGCAGGTAGAATAAAGTGAAAGTTTCCGCATCTGTAAAGCCGCGGTGCGACAAGTGCCGTGTGATCAAGCGTAAGGGAGTGGTGAGAATAATTTGCACCAATCCCAGGCATTCCCAGAGGCAGGGTTAAACGCGGTATAGGCCTGGCCAAAGGCTGGCGTCCTCATTTTTGCCCCAGTTAGAGGAGGATTAATTGGTTAGAATCGCAGGCGTAGACGTGCCGGACCGGAAGAAAGCCCACGTTGCACTTCGCAGTATATACGGCGTTGGACCGTCCATTGCTACTGAAATCCTAATCAAAGCCGATATCGATCCTGATATGCCCCCTCGGATGAATGAACTCACCGAAGCCCAAGTGGACAGGATCCGTGAGTTGGTGGACCGAGAATACCTGGCCGAGGGAGACTTGCGGCGTGAGGTTAACCAGAACATCCGCCGCCTCATCGAAATCGGCTCCTACAGGGGTCTACGTCACCGCCGTGGCCTACCAGCACACGGACAGCGGACTCGCACTAATGCCCGCACTAGGAAAGGCCCACGCCGCACCGTTGCTGGCCGCGGACGCCGCACCGGCGCTAAGAAGTAAACCCATAAAACTGGATCAGGAAGTAGGAAAGAGATATGGCAAGACCCAGAACCCGAAGACGCGAACGCCGCAATGTGCCCCATGGGCGTGTGTACATTTATTCCACGTTTAACAACACCTTGATTAGCATCACGGACCCTCAGGGTAGCGTCATAGCATCCGCCAGTGCCGGGACCGTAGGATTCAAAGGTTCCCGCAAAGGCACTGCATTCGCTGCCCAAAGGGCTGGCGAGCAGGTAGCTCGCCGAGGAATGGACCAGGGATTACGCCAAGTGGACGTTATGATCAAAGGCCCAGGAGCCGGACGGGAAGCAGCGATACGGTCATTGCAGGGCGCCGGGTTGGTGGTCACCAGCATCCGGGACGTCACGCCCATTCCCCACAACGGTTGCAGGCCGCCGAAACGAAGAAGAGTGTAGGAAACAAATAGATGGGTAGATACACAGGACCATCCTGCCGCTTGTGCCGCAGGGCCGGAGAAAAATTATTTCTGAAGGGCGATCGATGTTTTACGCCCCGTTGCGCTTTTGAAAGACGCCGCACTACCCCAGGTGATCAAAGCCGCCGACGCCGGAGGCCTTCCGATTACGGGGTGCATCTTCTTGAGAAGCAAAAAGCCAAGTATATATATGGCGTGTTCGAGGCCCAGTTCAGGCGTTACATGGCCGACGCTTTTAACAGCCCGGGTGTGACTGGTTTGAACCTTCTGCGTACGCTGGAGCGACGGCTAGACAACGTCATTTTCGTGTTGGGCTTCGCCGACTCGCGAAAACAAGCCCGGCAGATTGTAAACCACGGTCACTTCCGGATCAATGGAACGAAAACCGACATCGCATCTTATCAAGTCAGAATTGGTGATGAAATTACCTGGAAGGAGTCGATAAAATCCACGGACTTCTTTAAAGAGCGCACCGATGGCATTCCCAAAAGGCCTGTCCCGGCGTGGCTCGACTTGAATCAATCCGAGATGAGCGGTCGGGTAATGTCCCTTCCATCGGACGAGGACCTGCAGCAGACCATAGACTCCCGATTGATTGTAGAGTTTTACTCGAGGTAGAGAACCAGATGTTAGAAACCATTATCCTTCCTTCTGTACCAGCAGAGGGAGGGTCGGGATCCCTAAATCCCGATATCCACATTCTGGAATCGGACGACAATTATGGAAAGATTTCGGTAGAGCCCCTCCAGCGAGGTTTCGGGCTCACCATCGGCAATCCCCTGCGCCGTATTCTTCTTAGCTCCACCAATGGCAGCGCTATTACCTGGGTGAAAATAGACGAAGTTGTCCACGAGTACACAGCAATCCCAGGCGTCAAAGAAGAAGTAATGGAGCTTCTTCTTAATATCAAAAGAATCCGCATCAGAGCCCAATCGGGAAGGGCTGGGAAGATGCGTTTGGACGTTACCGGAGAAGGCCGGGTTTGTGCTGGCGACATTGCTACCTCCAGCGATTTTGAAATTGTAAATCCGGAGCTCCTACTTGCTACTCTGGATTCGGATGACTCACACCTTTCCATCGAGTTCAACGTGGAGCAAGGGGTGGGCTACCAGCAAGCAGCCCAAAGTGACGGCACCAGCAACCCCCCGGTGGGCGTCCTTCCCATAGACGCTATATTTAGTCCTGTGCGAAAGGTAAACTACAGCGTTGAACGGACCAGAGTGGGTCAGATCACCGACTATGAGAGGTTGGTGCTGGAAGTTTGGACCGACGGCACTATTAAACCGGTGGATGCAGTGCGGGAAGCGGCCGACGACTTGGTCAACCACTTTTTCCTCTTCACTAATATCGACCGAGTTGCAGAAGTCGGAGTGGAACGGCCAACTTTGGTCGTCTCACCGGAAATTTACCAGACCCCCATCGAGAGGCTTGACCTTTCACCCAGAACCTTAAACTGCCTGAAACGGGCCCATATCACCAAGGTGGGCGAAGTTCTGGAAATGCCCGACGATGAGTTACTCAAGATTAGAAACTTCGGCGAAAAGTCCTTGGTCGAACTACGGCAGAGGCTAGCCGAACGCGGGATTACGCCCCAACGCGGTGCCGCCGGAGATGGCTCAGCAGTTGCGTTGGCAAGTGCGGACGCTCCTGGTCAAGCAGGTTCTTTGGACAGTTTGTCTGTTGATGATCTTGGCGAACTGATCGGCGGGAATGAAATTACAGCGACGGAAATTGAGGGCGATTCTTCCGAAATCGAAGAAGACGCAGACGATGATTTTGACGACTTCGATGAAGCGGAAGACGACGAGGAGTAGTCTAGAAAGGTATGCCATCGCACCGCGTAGCAGGTAGAAAACTCAGCCGATACCGGGACCAACGAATCGCGTTATTGCGCGGGTTGGTTTCCGAACTGATCCTTCACGAGAAGATTACCACTACCCTGGCTAAGGCCAAAGAAACCAGAGTAGTGGCCGAGAAGTTGATTACCCACGGCAAAAAAGCGACTTTACATCACCGTCGGTTAGCGTTGTCGCAGGTGCCTGACAAGCACACCGTGGCGAAAGTTTTTGATGATGTGGCCCCAAGGTACGAAGACCGGCAAGGTGGTTACACCAGGATCATAAAGCTGGGCCCTCGCCAGGGGGATGCAGCCGAAATGGCCATTATAGAGTTGGTCTAAGGCCGGTGGGTTTCCGATATTTCAGGACAGTTGGATTCAAGAACCGACCCAGCGGATGAACCTGCCAGCGATCTTCATACGGGATTTCTGTCCGAGCCCACACTAGTGGCAAGAACCCTTAGCTTTAGACGGATATGTTTGGTTGTTGAATACGATGGAACCAACTATAAGGGGTTCCAACTCCAGTCGTCCCAACCTACGATACAAGGCGAATTGGAAGCAGGACTTGCTAAGTTAACAGGAGAGCCAATCCGTGTCCGCGGCGCCAGCCGGACCGATTCGGGAGCACATGCTCAAGGTCAAGTGGTGGATTTTCTTACCTCCAGCCGCCACTTGGTCGAGACGTTTCCAAAGGCGCTTAATTACTACTTGCCCGAGGATATCAAAGTACAATCAGCCAGTGAAGTTTCACCGGATTTCAACGCCCGTAGGAGCGCAACCAGCCGGATATATCGCTACAGAATACTAGTCGCCCCTTGGCCTTCGCCGCTCCGCCGCACGACCCATCATTGGGTCCGACAGGAGTTAACGGTACCTAAAATGGCGAAGGCGGCTCAAGGTTTTGTCGGAGTTCACGACTTCCGGGCGCTGGCCGCAGGCCATCCTTTAGAAAAAAGTGCGGTACGCAACGTGTACCGCTGGGACGTCTGGCAAGAAGCAGACACCGTAATTGTGGAATGCGAGGCCAACGGGTTTCTAAGGCATCAGATTCGCAAAGCAACTTCTATTTTGGTCCAAGTGGGCCTGGGACACTACCCGGAGTCACTTTGCCCGGAGTCTGTAGTTAGGCAATATCTGAAAGGAGAACCAGTCAATGGGGTGGAAGCCCCAGTATTGCCAGCCTGCGGGTTGTGCTTGATGCAGGTAAATTACGACGCCTTAATTAACAGCAGCCCGAGCAGTACCCAAGTAGAAGAATAAGCCTATGCGCCAAAGTAGCTGGTAGAATCGTCAGCAACCGAAGATCATTTAAAGTTCCTAGTAAACCTAACCTACGCAACCCGGATTTTTGGTTTATAATCTATTCTTATTAGGCTCGACCTCGTTGGGCAACTCCCAGGGTCGGCTAACCTGGTGTAAGCAATCATGAAACGAACCAGCACATATTTTCCTAAACCCGGAGAGGTAGAGTCCAAGTGGCGGGTAATGGACGCCACCGGTCAAACACTGGGGCGAATTGCCAGGGACATTTCAGTAGCGCTCCAAGGCAAGGACAAACCTTCCTACACCGCCCATACTCTTACCGGTGACTTTGTGGTGGTGCTGAACGCATCTCGGATCCGGGTGACCGGGCGAAAACTATTGCAAAAGACCTATTACCGGCACAGCGGATACGTTGGAAATCTCAAGAGCTTTAAACTACGGGAAGTGCTGGAGAACCATCCCGAGCGCGTCATCACCCTGGCGGTCAAAGGTATGTTGCCCCGCAACCACCAAGGGCGCCAGATGCTCAGACGCTTGAAGGTCTTCGCCGGAGGGGAGCATCCCCACCAAGCTCAAGTCAAAGACCAAGCTGAAGTTAGCGAACCGACATCTTAACTGGGTTGGCAAAACCAAACTAAGGGTAGGTACACAACTTGGTACAGGCTCCAGCTCTACAGGAATATTTCTACGGAACGGGGAAGCGCAAGACGTCCATCGCCAAGGTGCGTCTATACCTGGACGAGGGCGGCCCGATTCTGGTAAACGGCAAGCCCATGGACGAGTATTTCAACTGGGCGCCTTGGCAACGAATAATTAACGAGCCGTTTAGAGTTAGCGACACTGTAAACCGGTTTAGAGTAGTCGTACGGGTGCTGGGTGGCGGGGTAAATTCCCAAGCCGAAGCTATTCGCCATGGAATATCCAGGGCCCTAGTGGTCTACGATGAAGGCTTGAAGCCCGAACTTCGCCGCGCCGGATGGATCACTCGGGACGCACGTATTAAAGAGAGCAAGAAATACGGGTTGAAACGAGCTAGGCGTGCTCCCCAGTACACCAAGCGTTAGACCGTAGCTGCGGGTTTCGATTACAGGATCAAACCGGGTTGGTATATGCCAGGCGTTTTCGCACAGAATGAGCTGTGGGTCTAAACCCCAAGGTACTTTGCTGCTGCGTCGATCAGTGATTCCACCTTATCAGGGTGGCCCGCTTCCGCATAAATTCGCAGCAGCGGCTCTGTTCCCGAGAACCTGGAGGCCAGCCAGGCATCATCGAAGAACAGCCGCCTGCCGTCAATTTCGTCGGTGCGTCGCACGGTCATTCCAGCCAATTCAGTCAAGTCCTTACTACGTAGTAATGCACTGATTCTATCCCTCTCCCCGGGATCGAAACTAACGTCTCTTCTATTAAAATAGTGGGGACCCACTTGGCCAAACAGTTCGTCTATGAGTTCTGATGGCGATCTCCCGCTTCGGGCCATGTACTCTAAGAAGTACAGGCCACTGAGAATTCCATCCCGCTCGGGAATGTGACCTCTGAAAGCAAAACCGCCGCTTTCCTCTCCCCCCATCAATGCATCCACCTCCGACATCTTGGGGCCGATGTGCTTGAATCCGACCTTCATTTCATGGACATCGATGCCAAACTTGTTGCCGAGTTTGTTGAGCATCATGGAGGATGTGACGCCCTTCACCAGCGCGCCTCTCAATCCTTTGCTCTCCAAGAGGTACAGGGCCAACAATGAAAACACTTCAAGCGTAGTAACGAACCGGCCCTTTTCGTCCACCACTCCCAATCGGTCGGCATCGCCATCCAAAGCCAGTCCCAATGAGAAACCTTCATCTGGAATTCGCTTCATTAGGCCAGTGAGATTGTGGCCAATTGGCTCGGGTTGCTCCATGCCAGGGAAGGCTGGATTTGGTTGGCCGTGTATCTCATCTACCGCCGTGGCGCCACCAGCCAATATGGCGGGGATATAGCCACCCCCTGCGCCGAACATTGCATCTACCAAAACCCTCAGCCCCGCTTGCCTGATGGCCGCCAGGTCTATCAACTCTTCAATGCGCTGAAAGTAAGGCGGGTCGGGATTTATGTCAATCAACCAGCCGTCATTTCGGGCAGTCTGCAGGTCGATGGACCTAGGTTGCATAGCGGTCTCTATAGCATTTTCCAGGTCGTCAGTTATCTCTTGGGTGGCGCTTCCGGCGTACTCGGGCTTGAATTTGAATCCGTTCCAGATTCCGGGATTATGGCTGGCCGTAATTATCGCGGCTCCGGCAGCTTGCCTGTGAAGCACGTTGAAGCTGACCACCGGAGTGGGTGCGGCCTTGTCGCACAAGAATACTCGCATGCCGTTTCCGGCACAGACGCTGGCAACAGTTTCGGCAAAATCTCGGGACAGAAACCTGGTGTCATAGCCCACAACCAAGCCTTGGTCGAAAGTACCTCTAGACCTTAGATAATCGGCCAAGCCTTGGGCGCAGCGGGCCACGTTTTCGAAGGTAAAGTCTTCGGCAATAACGGCTCGCCAACCATCGGTGCCAAAACGTATTTGAGTGGTCATGGTGGCTCCTAGTCTTACGGTTACATGTTTTGTTGCTGGAGTGTTCGAGTTGATTATAGATTATTAGGCAGGCGACCACCATTTGGAACATTCCCCCAAATCAGCATTGTCGGGGAGACCGCCCCACCCCCGCAACCGTAAACCATGATTCGAATCAGCGTAAAAAGTCGGCCTAAACCGAGGAGTGTAGGCGTTCCCCAAAAGGCTGTAGGATGACAGTGTGTCCGCGAAATAAAAAATGGAGAAGCCTGTTGGCTCGGTCATTCTCGGTACCATTGGATTAGATTCCCACAGGAACAGAATGGGTTCGGCTGTGCTAGGGGGTCAGGCCTGTCATCAAGAAGTTAGGGTGGTGGCTGAAATTCAATTAGCAAACGCTGAAAGTTTGTGAGTTTTTGGCGAAATCGCCGATGTTCAGTCTCAATACAGCTTTGAAACTAGTCTCAATAAGGCCACTCAGAGGTATTTATTCACAAGCTCTGAGACTGAGGGGGTATTTGGCGCGAAGGCCGCAGTGGTCTTGTGCGCTCAAGACAAGGGCTTCGTGACAAGCTGGACTTTGGCCAGCGATGAAGCTATCCCGTTGCCTTAGTCCGGTTTTTTGCCGGAGTCTCCCAGTCGCATGGACTTTCGTAGCCGGTCCTCGGCCTGGCTGATGGGGTTGTTCCCATCGAGCATTTCATCCAGCAGTGGTTGGGATGGAAACCCGGCCTCGACTTCCTCGCCAAGAGCCGTGGCGAAATCTCCTTGGGCGATTTCCTGGAGTACCCGTTTATAGTCCTGAGCGCGCGTCTCGCGCTCCAAACCCATAAACCGGATCAGACCGCCATACGCCGCCGCAAATCCGTGTTGCTTCACCTGCTGAAAAAAACCTAGATCGGCCATTGTCTGGAAAGTTGTGGCCATCTCTCCAGACATATATAACTCGAGAAGCAATGCTTCAGGCGGTAACCCCGCATCCACACCAACCTGGAAAGCGGTGAGAATAGCACTGGCGAGATCCGGTCCAACGGTCTGCTCCACGAAAAGGTCCAACTGGGCTTCTTGAGTGGCACTGACGGTTAAGGCGCCCGCCCGCAATGATCCAACGGCTTTCGCCAGAGCACACAGCACTCCCCACCCCGTGCCGGTAGCATCCTGTTCCAAGGAAACGAAGGAAGGAAAACCCAATCCTTTGCGGTACTTCCTTCGGATTGCCGAACCCATCATCCGTGGAGCAAGTAGCAAGACGTCCAGGTCCGAGGCAGGGCAAATCCTTCCGAAAGCAAGGTTGAATCCCGATGCGAAGACAATCGCCGATCCCGGAGCTAGGGACGGAGCAACCTCCTTTTTATATACGGCCGCAGCTAGCTCGTCGGGCAGTAAAATGAAAACGATCTCTCCGCATGTCGTTGCGGACGCCACCGGCTTCACAGCAAAGCCATCGGCCAAAGCTTGCTCCCAAGCCGAGCCGGGCAAATCAGCCACTGTAATCGGCGCTACACCACTGTCCCTAAGGTTCAATGCAAACGGTCGGCCCAAGTTGCCGTAACCGATGATCGCAACGTGTTTACTTTCAAGTGCGCCGAGGTCTCCCTCGGCTTCCTGCACGTACCGGGGCTCACCCTGCGGGGTCATACAACTCGCCGCACGCCTGACGATAACTATCCAGGAGCGGTTTTAACAGAGAATTGAACTTGCCCAATTTGAGGGGAGAGATGCCTTGGATGTGAATTTTACCCATTAGCATGGCAGTACCCAAGTTCGCTTTACCATAGGCGGCATCGTGAAATGTGGAAGCGTTCATGGTAATCACGCCGTCGACCTTACCCGACCACTCGTTGGCACAGTCGACATTACCCTTGTCGTTGACCAGGAAATAGAGATTAACGCCGTAATCTTTGAATTCCCAGCGCAAGGTTTGGAGCAGCTCAGCTACTTTTTGGAGGGTGGTTCGAGGAACGTCGGCGCCCACCAGTTGGATTGTCCGGCGCATGACGCCCTCAAATTCCTGAGGCCCAGGCATAGAGTTTGCTATCAATGGGCTTGCTCCCGATGGGATTGTGAACCCTATGCTATTCGATGAGCATTATTGGGGGCAAATGGGGCAGTGCTTCAGGCATTGGCCATTTTTCCCAAGACCGAAAGCCCGAGATATCTCCTTTCCTAAGAAGGGGGGCAATTTCTCTTGGCTATCGGCTATTTCGGCGGATGACTGACAAGAGACCTGCAGGCATTCGCAACAGGGTCGGTACGCCACGAGCGCAACTGGTATTACGGTATTTCGCCAAATGGGACCGCAAAACTCTAGGCAATGCGGTCCGCATTTCGATGGCGAGTAATCAGCTTAGCCGGAACATGAATTTTAACGAAACTTAGGTCCTGTTTTTGTGTCGGGTTACAGACCTGCGTCAGCTCGCAGCGCGTCTGCCTTATCGGTCTTCTCCCAGGTCAGATCCAAATCATCCCGACCGAAGTGCCCGTAAGCGGCGGTCGGCTGGTATATGGGCCGCCTTAGATTCAGGTCGCGGATAATCGCTGCGGGGCGAAGATCGAAGTGCTTTTCAACCAGACTGTGTATGGTTTCGCTGTCAACCCGGTTGGTGTCGAAAGTCTCTACCGCTACAGAGATAGGCGTTGCCACGCCGATGGCGTAAGAAACTAAGACTTCCGCACGGTCCGCCAATCCAGCAGCCACCAAATTCTTGGCCACATACCGGGCGGCATAGGCAGCAGAACGGTCGACCTTGGTCGGGTCCTTACCGGAGAATGCGCCGCCGCCGTGACGAGCGATCCCACCATAAGTGTCTACCAGAATCTTACGTCCGGTAAGACCAGAGTCTCCGGCAGGGCCGCCGATCTCGAACCTTCCGCTGGGATTTACCAATATATTGGTATTCTCATCCAGAAGGTCGGCTGGAACTATCTCGCGGATCACTTTTTCCGTAATATCCTTGGCCATTTGTTCTTGGGTAACATCGGGGTTGTGTTGGGCGCTGATCACCACTGTGTCCACACGGTGAGGAACGCCGTACCGGTATTCGACTGTAACTTGAGACTTGCCGTCGGGCCTAAGGTAGGGCAAGACCCCTTCTTTCCTGACCGTACTCAATTTTTGCACCAGTTTTTGGGACAAACTGACGGTCAAGGGCATTAACTCCGGAGTCTCGTTGCAAGCGAAGCCGACCATCATCCCTTGGTCGCCAGCGCCGGTGGAGTCTAGGTCGGCTTGACTGCCGCCCTCGCCGCGCGCTTCCAGCGCTTGGCTTACGCCGGCGTTAATGTCGGCCGATTGCTCTTGGATGGACACTGTCACGCCGCAGCTTTTGGCGTCGATTCCGTAATCCGAGTTGGTGTATCCCGCCTTGCGCAAGGTCTCCCGCACCACGGAGGGTACGTCAACATACGATGAGGTTGTGATTTCTCCCATCACCACGACAAGTCCGTTGGTGACTGCGGTCTCGCAAGCCACACGGCCCATGGGGTCTCCCCTTAGGACTTCGTCCAGCACGCCGTCGGATATTTGGTCACACAGCTTATCTGGATGTCCTTCCGTCACGGACTCGGATGTCAGTAGGTATTTGGGTGATTCGTTAAACAACATTCCCATAAATTATTTTCTCCTGCAGGGGTGGGGCCTTAGGTCCCTTCTTCCCAACTGTCTTGGTATATCTGTTGGTCTGCGGTAAGGGTATCTATATGGATACCCATCGATTCCAGCTTCAGTCGACCAACCTCTTGATCGGTTTCATAAGGAACGCCGTAAACTTTGGGCTCTAGTTTGCCTTGATTCTTAAGTATGTACTCAACCCCCAAAGCCTGGTTGGCGAAACTCATGTCCATGACTGCCGATGGATGTCCTTCGGCTGCGGCCAGGTTGATCAGGCGGCCTTCTCCCAGTAAATATAGCTTATGTCCATTTGACAGGACGTATTCTTCGACATAAGGCCGTATCTCACGGTGGGAGACAGCCATCTCTTCCAATGAAGGTATGTCGATTTCGACGTTGAAGTGACCGCTGTTTGCTAGAATTGCCCCGTTTGGCATTATCTCCATCTGTTCTTTACTGATGGTGTGTAGCCCGCCGGTCACGGTGATGAACACTTCGCCTACTTTGGCTGCTTCCATCCCGGTCATGACGGTGAAGCCATCCATGACGGCTTCCAAGGCCCGAACAGCGTTTATTTCGGTGACAATAACATGAGCACCCATGCCCCTGGCCCGGGAAGCAACACCCCTACCGCACCAACCGTAGCCGCCCACAACGACCCGCCGGCCCGCCCAAAGAATATTAGTGGCCCTGGTTATTCCGTCCAGGGTGCTCTGACCGGTACCGTAGCGGTTATCGAAAAAGTGTTTGGTCTCGGCGTCGTTCACTGCAATTACGGGGTAGAGCAACTTTTTTTCGTTAGCCATCGCGGTCAAACGGATCACGCCGGTGGTGGTTTCTTCCGTGCCTCCGATCACCTCGCCCAGTAAGTCGGAGCGCTGCCGGTGCAACATCGTCACCAAGTCCGCACCGTCGTCCAGGGTGACCTGGGGTCCGTGGTCCAAGGCCGAGCTCAAGTGCTGGTAATATGTTTCGTCGTTCTCGCCTTTTATGGAAAACGTGGGTATCCCATATTCTTGGACAAGCGCGGCTGCGACTTCGTCCTGAGTGCTCAGTGGATTGGAAGCGCAGACCACCAGATCGGCGCCACCTTCTTTCAAGGCCAATGCCAGGTTGGCTGTTTCCGAGGTTACGTGCAAGCATGCCGCCATGCGCACGCCAGCCAGGGGCTTTTCTTTTTGGAAGCGCTCTTGGATAAGCCTCAGCACGGGCATTTCCCGTGCCGCCCACTCAATACGGTTTACTCCGTCTCCGGCTAGGGCCAAATTCTTAACGTCTCCGGTTGTCTTTTGTGATGCCAAAAATCTACTCCTCTGGTACGGCGTGGCAAATAATAATTTTATTTGCCCGGTGGGGTTCTTACTGGGTGCCGAGCTTCTGGGGATTCACCTTCCGGGTTAATCGCCAAAGGATGTTGGGTGGTTGCCCGCCATCCACGTCGGTACCCCGTCTTCCACGTTAAACAAGTTCTCGGAATCGTATCCCATCGAAGCAGCCATCTCACAGGCCAAGCCGCTTCTAACCCCTGCCGCGCATATAAACAACACCTTTTTATCTTGAGGCACTTGGTCAATGCGACCGGGAAGGTCGTCTATCGGAATGTGAAGCGCTCCCGTAGGGTGCCCTGTGACCCATTCGTCGTCCCGTCGCACGTCGACTATCACGTAGGCATCGGGATCGGCGCTCAGCATGGTATTCGCCTCGTTGGAGCTTACACGGAAATAAGGTTCACCAGGGTCTTGCCTGGGCATAATAATGTACCTCCTTGGGAATCAATACGTTGTGATTTTGATACTATGGCGCTAATTGTGGATCGCCCGCAGGGTCAACCGAGATACTTTCCAACAATCGGCGCCATCTTTTTCTTAAAATCGTCGTCAACCCGATCTGAAGGCGTAATGATGGCATCCCTTAGTCCCGTTCCGCAATCGCAGTTGCGGTCTCCGGTCAGTGCGGGTACTACCTTTCGCAATAACTCTTTGGAGGCGGCGACGTTCTTGAGCAGGTTACCCACTATCATTTCCACGGTTACCGGCGCCTCTTCTGCGTGCCAGCAGTCATAATCGGTGACCCAGGCCATGGTGGTGTAGCAAATCTCCGCCTCTCGGGCCAACTTTGCCTCGGGTAATGCGGTCATTCCGATTATGTCCGCCCCCCAAGACCGGTACATGAAAGACTCGGCCTTGGTGGAGAACCCTGGGCCTTCCATCACTACCAGGGTGCCCCCGGAATGAGAGTTAATGCCCAACTCTAGGGAGCTCTGATAAAGTGCCTGGCTGGAAGCCGGACAAAACGGTTCTGCCAAGCTGATATGAGCCACCAAGCCTTCGTTGAAAAAGGTGCTCTCGCGCAAACGGGTACGGTCAATCAGTTGATCGGGTACGACCATGTCCAAAGGCGCTAGTTCCTGTTTCAAGCTACCAACAGCGCTAACGGAAATTATTCTCTCCACCCCAAGGCTTTTCAGGGCAAATATGTTGGCCCTGACCGGTATCATCGTTGGATTGATCCGGTGCCCTTTGCCATGGCGCGGCAGGAAAGCCACGGGAACGCCGCTCAACTCCCCCAAAACTATTGAATCGCTGGGCTCACCAAATGGGGTTTCCACGTCTACTGTTTCGACCCCCAACAAACCCTCTATCTCATAGAGGCCGCTGCCGCCAATTATGCCTATTGTCGCTTTGTTATTTGCCATCATTCCTAAATTCGGTCGGACCGGCTTTCCTGCCCCAGTGCCACCAGATTCAGGCCACAGGGCTGGGGTTATCCACTCGCCGCCAATTTTAGAGATTCAAGATAAGGTGGCCGGGCTATGCCAACTTCGGTGATTATGGCGCTCACGTAGCCATTTGGCGTGACGTCGAACGCCGGATTTAGAGCCTGGACACCTGAAGGAGCCGTGGGCACACCCTGAAGATGAGTAACCTCTTCTTGGGGCCTTTCTTCTATTTGTATCTGATCGCCTTCGCTCAAACTGAAATCGATGGTACTGATTGGAGCCGCCACGTAGAAGGGTATCCCGTTTTCCCGAGCCAGCACAGCCAAGGAATAGGTCCCGATCTTATTGGCGGTATCTCCATTTGCGGCAATGCGGTCCGCTCCGGTTATGACGCAACCGATCTGCCCCTGTCTCATGAGCATGCCCGCCGCCGAATCTACAATTAGCTTGGATGGAATTCCCAGTTTTTGAAACTCCCAAGCGGTCAATCGGGCACCTTGCAAAAACGGGCGGGTCTCGGTGTTGAAAACTTGAAAGCGCTTACCTTCCTCCCACCCGGCGCGGATAACGCCAACGGCTGTTCCGAAACCCGCTGTCGCCAATGCGCCAGCATTGCAGTGGGTCAGGACCGATCCTCCATCGGGAATCAACTCTTTACCGGACTCGCCCATTCGCCGGTTTATTTTTTCATCTTCCTGGTGGACGCGCTTTGCTTCATCCAAGAGGCCGACGGCAATTCGGCTCACGTCTGCTTCGGCGGCGGCAACGTCCAGCATACGCCTTACTGCCCACTGGAGGTTGACCGCCGTAGGGCGGGTCGCCCCAATTTCCGCTCCTGCGGATTCGAGTTGGGCAATAAACTCTTGGCGCCCGGATGCTTGTATATCTCGGGCGGCCAATGCCACAGCGTAGGCCGCTGTTACCCCGATCGCTGGCGCACCCCTAACCTGCATACTGCGGATGGCTTCGATGGCTTGCTGATATGTGCTGACTAGGACGGTGGCCTCTTGTTGAGGCAGCAGAGTCTGGTCCAGCAACTCCAGATTGTCACCCGACCAACGGATAGGCCGGATTTCTGTTTCAGCCATCCTGCTCCACTATATTGACTGCCTTAAAATCCACGCAAGTTTGCCGATTAGGCGATTTGTCTTCTATTCCGATTTATAAAACGCAGGGTTTCCAATGGGCATAAAAAAAGCTTCCCAAGGCGAGAAGCTCAAAGTTACCCCACGCCCCTCATCTTTCGCCCATCAAGCGAATTACCGAATTCATGCTGGATGAACGCCGGAGTTAGCACCGTTTCCTAGCAACCTGGGTACCGTGTAACCTGCGTACCATCGGCACGATAAACCAGCTTTCTAGGATCGGTTGCCAGGCTTCGTCGGGCCGTGCCCTCTGCCGTTCTGGATAAAGGGTTATTAAGTTTGACCTAGTTTGTTAATGACGAAATGGTACCTGTACTGGGCGGGTGTGTCAAGTTAGGCGCAACAAATTGCCAGGCGTGGGCTGCTCCGTATTTCATTTTTCTGATTAACTTCATTAGCGTAAATCGTCAAATCGCAAAAAGGTTTCGTAAACAGATATTCTCCCGATTTTTCCAAATTCAGAGCTGAAAGTCCCCGGCGTGTTCGAACCACTTGCCAGGACAGCCAATTGCCACAGCTCTGATTCACTTGGAACGTATGGCAACACCGGAAGCGAATGGCAACAAGCAAATGGCGACAGTGGAAGTCAATGTTATCGCCGGTGTTACAAAGTGTCAGGAGAATGCCATCACATTCGCAAGCGTTACGTGGTTTGGGTGCGGTTGCAGTAATTATTACAAGATTAGTCACCACAGCATCGGGGAGTCAAACTCGTTGCGCCTGCGAAACCAGAATGTTGGTCCGATAGCTGGAAACTACCCTAAATTAAGCAGCATCGATTAAGTATCGCTGGCTGATAAATGTGCGTGACCCTGGGCGTGAACCTGTTTTTGTTGACAGACCTTTTGAGGGCACAAGATAATAGTGCCCAACTATCAAATATACAATCTTTACCCCTTTCGCTGGGCGATGGATTATTGCTAATGGAACATCCCGACCTTCCCCTGCCTGTAGACGACTTGGGCTTGTTTGCCGACTTGTACGAGTTGACCATGGCCCAAGCCTATTTCGACCAAGGAATGGCTCAACCGGCCACCTTTAGCTTGTTCATTCGCAACTATCCCGCAGACCGGGGTTATTTCGTGGCGGCCGGATTGCAAGACGTCCTGGAATATCTGGCCAACCTAAGCTTCAGTCCGTCCAGCGTAGATTATTTACGGTCGTTGGGTTCCTTTTCCGACGAATTCTTGGAATTCCTCAGTGCCCTGAGATTCACCGGCAGCGTGAGGGCCATTCCCGAAGGCCGAATATTCTTCGCCGATGAGCCTCCGTTGGAGGTGACCGCTCCGATCATCGAAGCCCAGTTGGTGGAAACTTTCATCGTCAACCAGATCAACCTCCAAACTCTGCTGGCAACCAAGGCCTCTCGCTGTGTTTGGGCAGCGCCTGGCAAGACTATAAGCGACTTTGCGTCCCGGCGCACTCAGGGGACCGACGCAGCACTGAAAATGGCACGATGCAGCTACATTGGGGGGTTCCAGTCAACCAGTAACGTCCTCGCCGCCAAGCGCTACGGAATTCCGCCTGCAGGCACTATGGCTCACTCTTTCGTTTCCAGTTTCGCTAGCGAGTTGGAAGCATTCAGAGCCTACGCTCAAGCATTCCCCGGCCGCTCCATCCTGTTGCTTGACACTCACGATACTGTCAATGGGGCACACACGGCGGCGAAAGTGGCCAAGGAGATGGAGTCCGAAGGTCACCGTCTTGTGGGGGTGCGCCTTGATTCGGGCGATTTCGAGTCTTTAAGCCGTCAAGTGCGCCGGATATTGGATGAATCGAACCTGGGCTACGTTAGGATCGTGGCAAGCGGGGGCCTGGACGAATTTGAGTTGGAAAGTTTGTACAGGGCCGATGCGCCCATTGACATGTACGGGGTGGGCACCAAGGCTGGGGTTTCCGCCGATGCTCCATGGTCGGACATGGCTTACAAGCTGGTATGCTACGACGGTCGTGGTGTCATGAAACTTAGCGTGGACAAGGAGTCGAAGCCCGGTGCTAAGCAGGTCTTTCGTTTCACTGGCGGTAATGGCAAAGACGGCAACGGCGAATTTGTTGAAGACGTTGTGGGATTACAAGACGAAAACATGGAAGGTTCGGAGCCGTTGCTCCGCCAGGTGATGACCGATGGACGCTTGTCCAGCCCACATCCATCACTATCCCAAGTCCGGGAGCAATTCGAAAAAGACTTCGCCAAGCTGGACGACAAGCACAAAGCGCTTTCCGACCCGCCAAAATACCCTGTATCTTTTAGCCAAGAGTTGGACCGAATGACAACTCAAGTACGAAAGGAATTATCGGGTTAAATACGCCACCTCCCGGCAAACAGCAGCGGCCCGAAAGCCGGGGCGGGAGAACGATGCTTGGTATCCCTTACCGTTAGACTTGATACACATTGGTGTCCGGAAAGGAAATAGCTTACCTATGAAGATTGCTGTATGCGTAAAGTACGTGCCAGTCGTTTCCCGCATCCAATTCGACTACGAGCAGAAGACCATCATTCGGGATGGTGTGCCCTCTGAGATCAACCCCTTCGACCTGTTGGGGTTGGTGCGGGCCGTTGAATTGAAATCCGCCCCGGACGACCAAGTTGTAGTCATATCAATGGGACCGCCCAACGCTAAGGAGGGTTTAACCCAATGCCTGGCTTTGGGGGCTGACAGGGCCGTTCTGATTAGCGACAGAGCACTTGCCGGGTCCGACACGTTGGCCACCGCCCGCGCCCTTGCCTTGGCCTTGGGCCGGGAGGAGCCGGACTTGATCATTTGCGGCCGGAACAGCGCCGACGCTGAGACCGGTCAGGTAGGACCCGAAATAGCGGAATTGATGAGCATTCCCCACGTTGGTCAAGTACGGAAGCTGGACCTAGAGGCGGAAAACAAAGCCTTCCTAGCCGAGAGAGTAACCGACGAAGGCTACCAGGTGATCCGATGCCCTCTTCCGGCGTTGGCTTGCGTGACCGAGGGCGTCGCTGCCGAGACCTACCCCGGCAGGGACGAGTTGGCCCAAGCGGAAAAAATGCCAGTGGAAGAACTGAACTGCGCCCAACTCTCCTCGGATCCATCCCAGTTCGGCGCTGAGGGTTCACCCACCTACGTCCAAGACATCCGGCTGGTGGAACCCGACCGGTTGGGCATGATCATAGAGGCCGACTCCCCCACGGCTTCGGCAGCCCAAATTGCGGATCTACTAAAAAGCCGGCTGCTGGAATTAAGTGACGGGGAAGGCACACCGACCACGGCCGCCAACGCTAATACCAGATATCCCGATAGCCGCAACCGGAGCATTTGGGTGGTGGCCGAAACTTTTCAAGGGGGACTGCGCCGGGTAACCCTGGAAATGCTGGGCAAAGCTCGGGAATTGACCGCCACGACTAAGAGCGAAGTTGCCGCCGTGTTGTTGGGCAAGCCCGATGAAGAGTTGATCGCCGAGCTGGCGGCCCAAGGGGCGGACCGTGTATTGACTCTGGACAACACTTCCATTGGCCCAGTGTACTGTGTGACCGTAGCTCATGCGTTGGCCCAAGCCATACAGGATTCCCAGCCCTATGCCGTGCTCTTCGCCTCGACCGCCGACGGCCGGGACTTGGCGTCCCGGATTGCTGCCCGGCTTTCTTTAGGCCTGACTGGAGACGCCATCGACCTGGAGATCGACGATGAAGGCCGGTTGGTGCAGCTAAAACCTGCGTTGGGGGGAAATGTTTTGGCCCCCATATTGTCGAAAACAGTGCCCAACATGGTGACCATGCGTCCCGGACTTCTGACGCCTACGGATCCGGAGCCCAACGCCAAGGCCCTAGTGGAGGCTCTGGGCATTGCGGGAGAAGCCAGTGACGACATTCAACTGGTGGAAGAGCGATTGGAAGAAGACCCGGGCGGGATAGCTCTCTCCCAAGCGCCCGTGGTCTTGGGCGTGGGAATGGGAATTGGAGGAGTGGAAAATCTACCCACGATGTACAGCATGGCCAGCGCAATCGGCGCGAGTATCGCGACAACCCGCAATACGGTACACTCGGGATGGCTGGCTCACCAGATTCAGGTTGGCATCAGCGGTCGAACCATTGCGCCAAAAGTATACCTGGCGGTGGGTATACGGGGCGCCTTCAACCACACAGTGGGTATCCAGAAGGCCGGCGTAATTATCGCTATCAATAAGAACCGCCGGGCGGCGATTTTCAAAGCTGCCGACTACGGGATTATCGGCGATTGGGAAGAATATCTGCCACCCCTGATCGAAGCGCTAAAGCCGGTTTTGGCCGATTTAACTCTGGCGAACTGACCGGCTTTTTATGTTTTAACCTGGCCGAGAAGCACTTTATCAAAGATAGGGATACCTCTCTTTCAGCGAACCTGGGAACCAAAAAGCCCTCGAACCCGGGAACTCAAAAGCCCTCCTTTCGTGAAGGAGGGTTGGGAGGATTTGGAACACCGCCGGACACCCCGGTTTGGATTTATCAGGCAACGTAACGGCCAATCATTGTTTCCTGGGTTGCCGATCTCTCCGGGTAAATGGGTTTCTTCAAGTCTCTTCCAAATTTCCACCCTGACTTTATCCCGGCGACGCAAGGCAACCCTTTCCTCTTGACACCGTTGTTAGGGCGCAGCACAATGGCAATTGCGGAATCGATTGTTTAATTAATGCCGTAATTTAGGCACGAAGTTGCCTTAAAAATCGGATAATGGACACACAGAGGTAAACCATGGACTTTGGACTAACCGCTGAGCAAGAATCCCTTCGCGATGAAGTGGCCCAATTCATTCGGGAGAACGTCACGCCCGAGGTAATGTCCGAGCTGGAGAGTTCCTTGGAAGGTGGGCGAGGTTCCCACTACGACGCTCTGATGCAGAAAGTGGCGGACAATGGTTGGGTGGGCATAAGCTGGCCTACCGAGTATGGTGGCCAGGGCGGCAGCCGCATTGACCAGTATATTGTCGAAGAAGAGTTCGCTCGCGTCGGGATTGGTGTGGGCGGAGCAGGCAGCGGCGCCCCGGCCATCTTGATGGCGGGGACAGAAGAACAAAAGAAGGAGTTCCTGCCAGGCCTGTTGTCGGGCAAGATAATTTTCGCGCTGGGATTTACCGAACCTCAAGCCGGAGCCGACTTGGCCGGCCTGCAATGCCGAGCCGTCAGGGACGGCGATGAATTCGTTATCAACGGCCAAAAGATGTACACATCGGCGGCACACTACGCCACTCATATTTATATGATGTGCCGTACCGACCCCGATGCTCCCCGGCACCGGGGCATCTCCATCTTCCTGATCCCCATGGACACTCCGGGAATCACCGTGCGACCTCTTTGGACAATCCAGAGCGACCCCCCGGCGCCTGTCGGCACCACCTATGGCATGCCGCGCACCAACGAGGTATTTTTCGAGAACGTAAGGATTCCAGTCTCGACCATGTTGGGCGAGGAAAACCAGGGGTGGTACGTGGGAGCCATGGGTTTGAACTTGGACCGCGTGGGCGCCAGCCGGTACCTGATTTCGGTACGCCGGGACGAGGACATTGTCAACTGGATCAAAGAGAACAAGGTGGACGGCCACTCCTTAGCCGACGACCCGGCGGTTCGGGACAAGCTGGCCGAACTTTGGATTGAGGCTCAGGTCTGCCGCCTCATGACCCTCCGGAGCATGTCCATAGTAGAACGGGACGGTAATTTTACCTACGAAGGCGCAGCGGAAAAGGTGTGGGCGCCAGAGCACGGTGTGAGAACCACCGAGACGATCAGCCAGATTTTGGGCCCTTACGCCCAATTGCTGAACGGCTCCGAAGAAGCGATTGAGGACGGTCTCTTCGCCCACAATTTGATGGGGTCGTTCCAATCCGGAATCAACCACGGCAGCGTTCAAGTTATGCGCGACCAAATGGCCCGCCGCGGCCTCGGCTTGCCCAGAGGTTAAAGCAACCGGAGCTGAACGTAAAGGAGCCCCGCCATGACGACGCCTCAAATCAAGGTTTTTCGGGGAGAGGACCACAGTCAACCTGATACGGAGCAAACTTCAGGCATGTCTCGACAAGAATTGGCCGCGACCGCCAGCAGTTGGGTAGGTATGGTGCGAATATCGCCAGGTATGGTTTCCGGTTGGCACCACCAAGGAGACAATGACTCCTATATTTACGTGGTGTCCGGCCGCGCCCGTGGCGAATTCGGATCTGGTGGCAAGGAACATGTTGAAGCTGGGCCGGGGGAAGTGATTCATGTCCCAAAGCACATCGTCCACCGTGAAATCAACCCCGCAGATCAGGAGACTTTGACCTTCCTCGTGCGGGTTGGGCTTGAGCCTTATGTGGTAAACGTAGATGGACCCCAAGGGTGACCGAATAATATTATTGGCCGTGCGGGTGATTCTGGGATAGCTAGGTCGCCCTCAAGCCACACACCGCCCTCATAATAATTAGGAAAGGAATACCCATGGACGTACTGCCCTCAGAAGAAGAACAAATGCTGAAAAACCTGGCCAGGGAATTTCTGGAAGGGGAGTGTCCCCCCAGTTTGGCCAGGGCCATGGAATTGGACGAAGTTGGCTACCCTCCGGAGCTTTGGAAAAAAATGGCCGAATTGGGTTGGACCGGCCTTGCCCTTCCGGAAGAGTATGGTGGCCAGGGGATGCCCTTGACTTACCTGGCGATAATTCTGGAAGAAGCTGGACGGGCCATTGCTCCAGTGCCGCTCCATAGCACTATGATGACGGCTTTGACCCTTGCCGAGCACGCCAGTGAGGAACAAAAGAAGGAAATTTTGCCCAGAGTGTGCAGCGGCAGCTTGATCCTTACTTGGGCCTTCACCGAGGCCGACCCCAGGTTTATTCCAGAAGCAGTCAATATCCAGACCACCGAGGATGGCGACCACCTCGTTCTCTCCGGCACCAAGATGTTCGTGGACAACCTGGGCGCAGCCGAGATTTGTTTGGTGGCCTGCCGCACCGCACCAGCGTCAGATGACAACGAGGGTATCTCCCTGTTGTTGGTGGACACGCGGAGCCCAGGAATCTCCAACACCCACTTGACCACCTTGGCCAAGGACAAGCAAAGCCGCGTCACCTTCGACGGGGTCCGAGTACCCAAGGGAAATTTAGTCGGTGGATTGAACCAAGGTTGGCCCATAGTTCAATGGATGTTGGAGCGAGGGACCGCTCTGTTATGTGCCCAAATGGTGGGCGCTACCAGGAAAGACGCCGACATGGCAATTGAATACGCCAAAAACCGAGTCGCATTCGGAAGGCCGATCGGTTCCTTCCAATCGATACAACACCTTTGTGCCGATATGACTATCTGGGTGGACGGTGCCCAGATGCTTACCTATGAGGCATTGTGGAAAATTGATCAAGGCATGCCTGCCGGGGTGGAGGTGTCCCAAGCCAAAGCCTTCTGCAATGACAAGTGCGAAGCCGTAGTCCGGTCCTCCCAGTCCATCCATGGCGGCATCGGCTTCATGATGGAGTTCGATCTGCATCTATGGTTCCGCAGGGTAACATCGTGGACCTTGCGATTGGGGACCAGCTTCGAGCACCGGGCCAACGTTGCTAGGGCGCTTTTGGATAGCCCGGGACAGGTCCGGTTGGGTTTGCCCCTGGTTCCGGCGCCGTAACATTTACGGTCGAGCAGCGTACAATCTGATCCTTTGGAGAGCAATAGATGGCTAAAGACCCGGTGTGCGGAAAAGAAATCGACGAAGACCAAGCCCGAAACCAGACGGGCCAAACCATGCACGGAGCGACTGAGGTCGACCCAAATCAGGGCACTCGCATGTTCCACAATGGGCTGTGGATGTACTTCTGCGGCTTGGAGTGCCGGAGCAAGTTCATGGCCAGCCCCGAAACTTACTTGGCTCAGGCCTGAAACTGGGCGGTCGATACTATTTGAGGTTACAGACTTGAAGTCTTTCTTAGAGCCTAAACTCGCCAAAAGGAGATAATTTATGGCCGACCCCATTCAATTGGACCCTAAAAAGACCTGTCTTATATTGATTGACATGATCAATGCGGTGGCCAAAGGCGCAGGCCCTCCCTACGACGTGCCCGCCAATCGACAGGGAGTAATCGATAACTTTCAGAAGTTGGTTGCCCATTGCCGATCGGTAGGAACACCCATGATTTTCATCACCACCCACCGGCGCCCCGACAACGCCGACGCACCGAAAACAGTCTCCGATGTTGGCGGTGGCGGCGTTGCGCCAATGATTGGCGGCACCACACCCACCGAGTTCATCGACGAACTGCTGCCGACGGCGGACGACTGGGTGGTGGTCAAGCCCCGGTTTACTGCTTTCTACGGCACCAACGTGGAGGCCATACTCAAGACCCTGGGCACCGAGACAATATTGGTGGGTGGGATTTCCACACAGCGGAGCGTGGAAGGCACTGCCAGGGACGCGAAAAACCGGGACATTCAGTGCGTTGTGGTCAGCGACTGCTGCACCGCCGGCGAAATCGATGTTCACCAGATGACCATTGACCACGTGCTGCCCTTGTTGGTGCAGGTGCGGAACACGGATGAGGTCATTGCGGGATTGCACTCCTAAACATTTGCGCTTTGCCCAGGTGGCCTGCCCTTGTAGCCAAGGTCGGCCAAGATACCCGGTTCTTCTTTCGCTCCAAATTGGTTCCCCAGTTATAAACCCGATAAATTCTAGAGGGCATAAAAAACTACCCCGCTCAATTGAGCGGGGTAGTTTTTTGCTCGTCTCGTGGTTAAGTCCTTTACGGTGCTAAACTCCCGTTCCGGTCGTCGGCACCGCACCTGCCTTCCCCTTGGACTCGTATGGCTGCAGTTGAATCTCGTGGAGAGCCGGGATAACCTCTTTGCCCATTAATTCGATGGACCTCATAACGTCGCTATGCTTCATTGCACCCTCATTTCCGTAGATATGAAGGTAGCCGGGGCTCAGGCGCTCAATCATCTCAGTCAGCTTCCGAGTAACGGTTTCGGGGCTACCCACGATGATGTTGTTGACGCCTTGCAGTTGCTCGTAGGTTAGTCCGACGCCCAAACCACCGGCGCCAGTTACATTGCCCGTGGGCCGCTGTGCTTTGACGGCGACGGCCGCTCTGGACTGGTATCCGGGGGGGTCATTGTGCTCCATTGGGCCCCGTTGGCGATGCTCGATGGTCCACATGAACTCACGGCCAATCTCGATGGCTTTTTCATCGGTGTCGGCCACCAAACACCTGAGAAGATAACCGAAGTGCTCCGGCCCTGCTTGGTATCCTTCTTCTTCAGCCGTATCGATATAGACTTGTTTGAGCCATTCGGTGGTGTCCACCAATGCACCCAGGTTCATGTAGGGATGGCGGTGTTTCGCCGCCCAAACTACACTCTCCGGGCTACCGGTGCCAGGGAACCAAATGTCCGGGTGGGGTTTCTGCATGGGCACTACCCACGGGTTCACCACCCGGTACTGATAATGCTCTCCCTCAAATCGGAAGGGGCCGGGCTCGGTCCAGCATTTGATGATGAGGTCGTGGGCTTCTTCAAAGCGTGACCGGTTTTCCGTGGGGGAAATCCCGGCTTGAAGGGTTTCCACGGCGGTGCCGCGAACGAAGCCGGATATGATCCTGCCTCCAGAGTAGCAGTCCAGCATGGCGATTTCTTCGGCCATGCGAATGGGGTCGTTGACAGCTATCACGTTGCCGAGAATCGCTATTTTGACGTTTTTTGTGAGCTTGGCAATGACTGCCGCATCCAGGTTAACGGCTGGCTTCATGCACCAGTAGGATGCGTGGTGTTCGTTGCTCATAATGCCGTCAAAGCCAACTTCATCGGCCAGGGCGTACTGCTCGTGATACTCGTTATAGAGCACGTGAGCTTTCTCGGGGTCGAAGTAGCTATTCGGGAATCCCAATCTTCCGGAGTCGTATTTCGCCAGGTCTTCGTCTCCGACGTGACCGTAGGGTTGTTCTGAAAACCAATAGATTTCCGCTTTATCCTTGGGACGGGCCAACTGCTGAACCATGGTGATTTCCTCCCAATTGCCAGATTGAATGGAATGTGCCTGAAACCGTCAGGGGTCCGGCGCATCCATACCGGGACAGAATGCCGTTACTTCGGTCGGGGCGCATCAGAACTGCAAGTGACATAAGTATAGATGTGATTCGAATAAATCTATACCGAGAGTATTATAGACTCCGTATACCTCCGTATCAACCCCAATATCACGAACCAGGCTGCCGCACGTCAATTGCCTACGCCCGGCGCAAGGGTTAATATTGGGTTGCCCTACCGGTGGAAGGTGGAATAGAAGGTAGGAAGTTACATCAAGAAATAACGTGGAGGGAAATGAAATGGCTCTCACTCTCGAACAAGCCGACCGGATGGTCAAAGCAGCAATCGGAAAAGCCAAGGAGATGAACATTAACCTTAGTGTGTCAGTTTGCGATGCTGGTGGGCACCTCCTGGCATTTAACCGAATGGAAGGCTGCATATTCATAAGCGCAGCGGCAGCACAGGGGAAAGCGGTGGCCGCTGTTGGTTTTGGCAGGCCCAGCGGAGACGTGTCTGCTGACTCACCGGTTGTTCAATTGATCGTGGCCAGCCAAGGTGGACGTATGGTCCCAGCCCAAGGCGCTCTCCCCATCGTACAAAACGGTCAAATCATCGGGGCAATCGGCGGCAGCGGCGGAACAGCCCAGCAGGACGAAGATTGCGCTCGGGTGGGCTTGGCAGCTCTTTAAATTTAGGCCTTGGCCGCAGATCAAAAATAAAGGGCGTCCCGAATTCGTTGAGACGCCCTTTCTAGTCCGGGTAACCGTAACCACCCGGCGGGACAATGTCTTTTTCTCCCACGATTGGGAGCACTGCATAACCCGCGAAACGCATAAAGGGGCGGGATGATTCCCGGCCCCTTTAACCTCAGACTACCCTTAAGGTGATGCTTTAGCCTAGTTGGGTACTACAGCTACCGAACGGATTTCGCCGAATTCCTTCTTCAGCTTATTCCAGTTCTCTCCGCCATCTTCGCTAACGTACAGGTATCCGAAGAGGCTGGCAGCCACGATTACATTGGGCCGTTCCGGGTGGGTCCCCAGCCAATAAACTACGGAGTTGGGCTCTACCGGCAAGGAAACGGGCGACCAAGATTTACCAGCATCGGTGGTGCGTTGAATGGCGCCGGTCACTCCCGGAATGAAATCTCCGTTCCCCACAAACATCACATCGGGGTTATCGGCTTTCAACAATACGCCGCGGCAGTACGAGCGCACGTCGTTCTCGTTGAACTTCGGGAAGTAGTGATAATCCCAGCTCTCTCCTTCGTCTTCACTGGTGGCGATGCCAAAGGGGCTGGTGCAATAAACCGATGTCGAAGAGCCGACCTTCAATGCCATGCCGTGGATGTCCCCGTGGAAAGGGTCCTCTCCCAAGTCCGGCATATGCAGCCACTTGTCTCCGCCGTCCAAACTCTTGTAGACGCCGTCGACCTCAATGCCCGCCCAAACGGTGCGGCTGTCCCGCGGGTCGACGATAATATTGGTTGTCCTGGGAGTTCCTATGGGGCAGTCCAGGTTGACGCCCATGGAAAGCTTGTCCCAGGTCTTGCCGCCGTCCCGGGAGCGGAAGCCTTCGGGCCTAGTGCCTGCGAATATGGTGTCGGGCGTCGAAGGGTCTATGGCAACCGACCAAATTTGGAGCTCATCAAAGGGAGAGTCCAGCTTGTCCCAATTGGCGCCGTTGTCGTCGCTACGGTAGATGCCCACGTCGGTCCCGGCCAAAATCCTGTGGGGATTGTCGGGATAAACGCTCAAAGCCCGCACGGTGCCTTCACCGGGTATGGGTTGCCTGATCTTGGTCCAACTCTCACCGGCATCGTTACTAACCCCGAGCCCTTGGCCCACGGTCCCAATGAGGATGCTATAGTCCTGTGCCATAGTTTTCCCTCCTGAAAGTAAATTGGAGACGTTTTTTCGGAGTGGGGACATAATAGCCCAATATTGTCGAGAATGCTACCGGGAAAGCGCATTAACTGCAAGGGCCACAGAGATTATCCATTGCTTCCATCAACATTTTAAGGTTATTAGATCGAGGTCATCGATCAGGCTCACATAAAAAATCGGCTCCCCCTAAGATCTTAAGGGGAGTCGATTCGTTTTAGCTTGCCATTGCCCGCCCTGCGCAGAAATCTTGGACCCGCTTCAAGTCTTAAAATCTCTGGCCCGGTCGCCTACCCACCGCTTTCGGGCTGACTGGCGCTTTCATTCTTCATCTCCTCCCGCAATACCTCGGTAGCTGCGGCGTCCAACTCCAGGGATTCCGGGTCGACGACCACCCCATACTCGTGGCGAGCGTGATCTACGCTCAGCTTTTCTTGCTGTACGTCATCATGAACGGCATAGACGTCCCGGATTAATGGGTCCCCGTAGCCGCCGCCACCGGCCTGAATCACCCGGTACAGGTCGCCCTTTTTAAGGGTCATCAACTTTTTGCCCGGCAATTCCTGCAAGTCGGCATCCGGGTTGAGGTAGTTTCTAGTGGGGGAGCCGGGCTTTCCGCCGTTCACTCCCCACGGTAGGAAGTCGGTACGGTCGGAACGCAACTGGAAGGTGGCATCTTCGGCCAAGATCCGGTAGTCGCGGATCAGGCCTAAACCTCCCCGGTACTCGCCAGCGCCCCCGGTGTCCGGGTACAGGCCAAAGCGCTCAATGAGCAGCGGTTGATCGGCTTCAATACTCTCTATGGGCGTGTTGGCCATATTCAGGACAGGGGATGACAGACCGTCGCCGCCGTCCATGTCAGGGCCGCCGCCGCGGGGTCCATCGTTCATGAATTCCAGGTAAACCCAGGCTTTGCGGTTCTGGTCATAGCCGCCAAAACTAACGCCAATTTCGCCGCCGCCCCAGGCAGCCGGGATCCTGCCGGGCATGGCTTGGGCCAAAGCGCCGAACAGGGTGTGACAGATCCGGAATCCGGCCAACCCCCTTGCCGCCACTGGCGCCGGATGTTGAGGATTAACAAAACACCCTTCGGGTGCGGTAATGTTAAAGGGGCGGAAGAAGCCGCTGTTGGACTGAATTGCCGGGTCGACCACGCACTTTAGAGCAGCATAGACGTTTGACTTGGTATAAGCGAAGTTAGGGTTTATCGACCCCTTGGCTTGGGGTGATGTGCCATCGAAGTCGACGAACACTTCATCGCCTTGAATCTTGAGTTTAGCGTGAATTTCTATCGGTTGTGGGTCTATCCCGTCGTTGTCGATGTAATCGGAGAACTCCCACTCCCCTTGGGGCAGGTTGGCAATTTCAGCCCGGGTCAACCGCTCAGTGGTGTCTAGGATGTCGGTCATGTAGCTTTTCAGTTCTTCAAAACCGTATTCGTCCACCAAGCGCAGCAGGTCCCGTTCGCCGAAGCGCACTGCCGCCAAAAGGGCTTGTACGTCTCCCAGCACTTTCTCGGGCACCCGAACGTTCTTTTCAAGAATCCGCCACACGGCTTGGTTCAACTCGCCCTTGCTGTATAGCTTTAGCGGCGGCAGTATCAGGCCTTCCTGGTAAATCTCGATGTTGTCGCAGGCGTTGCCGCCGGCGACGCGGCCGCCGATGTCCGTTTGGTGTCCAATGCAACAACTCCAGCCAATGAGGGTGTCGTTGGCGAAAATCGGTTTGAACAGAAAAATATCCGGTAGGTGGCTGGCTCCTTCATACGGGTCATTGTTTGCAAAGACATCATCGGGTTGCACATCGTCGCCAAAGGCGTTCATCACTCCCGCCAAAGCTGGAGCCATAGAACCCAAATGGGGTGGAAGGGTAAGACCTTGGGCCACCTGCTGCCCGTCGGCGGTAAAAAGGGCAGTAGAAAAGTCCATTCCGTGTTTGATTACTGCCGAGCGAGCGGTGCGCACCACCGTCAACGCCATGGTGTCGGCGGCGCTCATCAAGGCGTTTTTAACGATCTCCCGTGTTACCGGGTCAGTGGTCTGACGCATTCTCTTTCCCCTTTTTGCCCAGGTGATTTCGGCTCGGGGCTTCTTAACTAGATGGACGTTCTAAAATTATGTTAAGCCATTGGTCCACCGAGGCCCGCCACTCCGGGGGCACGACCGTGGTAGAGTCGTACTCTTCAATAATCAGAGGTCCGTTGGTGCCTGAGTTTCCGTTGGTACGTGAGTTTCCGTTGCTTCCGTTGCCCTCTACACCATTCACCCCGGTGCGGACCACAATTTTGGTGTCGATCCAGCCATGGCTGGTCCCAAAATAAACCGGTCTTTGGGCTTTTCCATTCTGGTTTGTGACAACGGGAATTTCAAGGCGGTCGGGCACCCGGGATTCGGGCGAATGGCCACGGGCGATTACCCTTAGATTAACCAATTGGTACGGGGCATCGGTGCGGTAACCAAAGCTTTTTTCATGCTCTTCAGCGTATGCTTCACCTAGAGCAACCAGGGTCTGTTGGGTTACCTTTCCGGGATTCATCAATACGGTTAAATCAGAAACCTGGCCCTCGTACTTCATGTCGACTTGGGTAATCACCTCTTGGTTCGAGTCGTCGAAACCCTCCAAGCGTAGCTGGTTCCGCCCCTCTTCCCAGAGACGCTCCAACAGTCCCGCCAATTCCGTAATTTTTAGCTCGTTAAAAGTTTTGAAGTAGGTCTGTACGAAGTGGTGCTCCACGTCGGCCACTAGTAAACCGAAGGAACTAAACACACCAGGGAAAGGCGGCACCACGATGCGGGTAATATCCAACATCTCGGCCAAACCTGCGGCGTGAACCGGGCCGCCACCGCCAAATGAGAACAACACAAATCGTCTTGGGTCTCGGCCTCGCTCACTGGAAACCGCGCGCAGCGCCCGGGCCATGTTGGAGTTAACCAGTTGGTGGATTCCGTGGGCGGCTTCAATTTCGGAAACTCCCAAGGGTGACGCCACGTTGCGGGACACCGCATCCTGGGCTAGTTTTAGGTCTATGGGGAAGTCTCCGGCCAACAGGTGCTCGGGGTTGAGATAACCGAGTAAAACGTCTGCATCGGTAACCGTGGCGTCCCGGCCTCCCAGGTCGTAACAGGCCGGTCCGGGAACAGCGCCAGAGCTGACGGGTCCCACCCGTATAGAACCGCTGCTGTCCACCGAGGCTATGCTACCGCCGCCTGCGCCGACTTCAGCCAAATCTATTGACGGCACGCGCAAAATATGCCCCGAGCCCCGCAGCAAGCGGTGACCAACGCTGATGCCGCCTCCCACCTCATACTCAGGCGCTTGGAGTATTTCCCCATTCTCTATAATAGAAGCCTTGGCAGTGGTGCCGCCCATGTCCAACGTCATCAGGTTGGCTATGCCCAAGCGGTTGCCCAGATGATAGGCCCCGACCACTCCCGCGGCAGGGCCCGACTCAATGCAGTAGACGGGCTTTTCCATGGCGATTGCGGAAGTTGCCAGGCCCCCGTTGGATTGCATCACCGACAAGGGTACGCCTATCCCCATGGCTTGGAGCCCTTCGGTCAAGTTGGTAAGGTAGCGTTCGACCACCGGACGAACGTAGCAGTTAATGACGGTGGTGCTGGTGCGTTCGTACTCCTTCATTTCCGGAAGTAGCTCACAGGAGAGGGTCAAAATCACCTGAGGGAGTTTTTCCTGGATGATTTTTCCAATGTATCGCTCGTGATCGGGGTTAGCATAGGAGTGTAATAGGCAGACAGCCACCGATTCCACGCCTTCCTTGGCAATCCTCTCCACGGCCCTATCAACATCGGCGATTTCCAGGGGCTTCAGCACTTCGCCGCGAAAGTTCAGCCGCTCACGTACCTCGAACCTAAGTTGGCGTTTTACCAGAGTTGGAGGTTTTTGGTAGTAAAGGTCGTACAGGTTGGGGACCCGGTTTCTCCGCAACTCCAGGATGTCCCGGAAGCCTTCGGTGGTGATTAATGCGGTAGCTGCTCCTTTCTGCTCGATGATGGCGTTGGTAGCTACAGTGAAGCCGTGGCTAACTTCGGACACTGAACTGGGAGAAATGCCTAAGACCTCGATGCCAGCCTTCATACCTTCCAGTACCGCCAAGCTATAATCGTCAGGAGTACTGGCGATTTTCCTGGCCAGAACCGTGCCGTCGCTTCCCAAGAAAACCACATCGGTAAAAGTCCCGCCAATATCAGCGCCAACTCTGTAATCAGTCATGTTCCGCCCGGATTCGTCTGCTTCGTCTACCAAATTCTGACTAGAACTGGGGGAATTATACCTATGGTCTGAATGGCGGGCAAGTATTTGACTGCAGCGGGGACACGACGAAAAGTCCGTCGAAAAACCCACTAGGCATAAAGGAACTTACCGACCGATTGGCCGGCAAGTTTACCGGAAATTCCGCTTAGGTAGCTCAACGGGAATTGGACAATTAGACTGGGACCAGGGATGGGATGGCCCTACCAATTCTTCGAAATCCCAGATGAAACCCGAATACGGGCTCGGGCTACCCCTCAGTGATTGACCTCAGGTTCTGCGGCAGTCTTAACCCGCCCCATTGTAGATTTCGGTATCGGGGTTAAATGCCCCCCAAGCGAACCAGAAGTGGTCCCCATGGGGAATTGGTGTCAACGCGGCGCCAGCCATCGAACCTTCGACCGCCTTGCCCAAGATATTCCACGAGCTGCCGGTCTCGTTGTCAATGATCGCATCGTTTTCGAAGCGGAATGTCAATTTTGTCCCATCCACCGTGGCTTCAAACACTCCTGATGCGCCGATCTCATTAGAGTCTCCAATAAAGAATCCATCCAGTGCGGATTTGGTCCCGGGCTTAAAAAAGACCGCAACGTCTTTTCCGCCCAACGAGTAGTTGACCGCCCGTTCTACGCTCAGAATCGAAAACGGGAAAGCGGCTGCGAAATCGCCAACGTTGAAACCGGCCACGCGTTCTTTGGGGCTTAATCGACCATCCAATTCGCGGACATTGGTGTCAAATAAAAAGGGTGGCTGGTCGACACGGTCGTAGCCCACATAGGGGTTCTGCCCATAGGCCCTATCGAAACCTGTGTCCCGGGAAAGCACCAAGCCGTCCGGATGGGTTTCGGCGAAGTCGGCAAAGGAGACAATCGAAGCTGGTACAAAGGTCAGTTGGGCGCCAGCCAGTTGTCCCACGATACCTTCGCCGGTAAGTTGCTGCCACCAGCTTTCGGTCTGCCTATCCCACATGATCAGGTCGCTATTACGCAGGTTACCCGACACGCCAAAGTCGTGGACCACCCCGTTTAGGGTTCTCTCGAATGCCAGGGCCGAGTTGCAAAGTGGGCAGAATGTCACCAGTACCGGTTCACCGCCGATACTGTCGTTGACAATTTCATGCCAGGTGAGTATTTGCAGGGGGTATGCCTTGGCGTCGCCGTTGCGTTCAAGGACGACCACCGGTTCCAACTCGCCAATCCAATCGCCAGCCGAGGCCAGGCTGATGAAATTAGGGTTATCAATCGGCGGGATGCCGTCGCGTTTAGGATGTCCCGCTAATATTTCGCTGTATGGAACGGTATGACGGCTGAAATCAGTTTTCCAGACGCGGGGGCTAAACCGGGCGCGGGCCAAACCCCGTTGCCAGTCCGGGTCTGGTTCAATTGTTGTAATGAGCGAAGACACGGTCTTCCCCGCACCACCGGACCCTTGTAATGAACCATTTGAAGAACCGGTGGAAGTGCCGCTGGCAGAAGGACTCTCGCCGCTGGCCGATGAGCTGGACCTCGGGGTACCCTTTGCGTACATGACGCTACCCATCACGCCTGGGCTACTCTTGGACGCGACATCGGCGAAGGTGAGATGCAATCCGCCGTCGCTGTCTATATCCATCGAGACCTGCTGGCCCCACGGGATTCCGTCAGAGGTAAAAGCGGTCTCAATAAGCCATTGGTCACCGTCCCAAACCGCCAGTTTAACCACTTCTTCGTCGGAATAGGCCACGATTGGATTATCGTCAGCATCCAAAACAATGGAGCTGGTCTTTCTGGCTCCAAGAAAGCCCGTAAACACTTTTTCAAGCTTGTCCACCTGTTGGATATCCCATTGGTCGCCGTCCCAGCGGGCGACCTTAATGTACCCGCTGGTATTGCCATCGACCTGGTAGTAGCTAATGACCGGATTATCCTGACTATCGATGACCAAAGAGGCGTAGCGGCCAACATCGCCCTCGTTATCCACAGTGGATACCACCCATTTCGTGCCGTCTTTTATGGCGTACTTGAGGTCTTCGTCGCTGTCATCAAACCAGACAACATGGGGACGGTCCTGGGAGTCAAGGGCAATGAAGCTACCAAATTCATAGGGCAATGGGCCGCTCCCTACTTCCTCCACTCTCCAACTTTGACCGTCGAAGGCAGCATATTCAACTCCGGAGGTACTGCCGAATTGGGTTGGGTCGATGCCCACCACATGGGGGAGGCCCGAGGAGTCGATGGCCAGGTTGTTGTCCCAACCGTCATGGCCGGGATGCCTGATTGTGTCCACGCGCCATTGCCCGTTAATCAAAACGGCATATGCGGCATCTTCGTTGTCGTGGTCGTGGTAGGAGATTTGTGTAGTGCCATCGCCGCCGACCTGAATGTCCAACGGACCATAAAAATATCCGGTGGAAACTGTTGTTATGTCCCAGCCGGAATTGTTCGGCACGGCGTATTTCACGAAGCCGGGCATGGCTTCCAAAATATATGCGATGTGGGGATTTCCATCGGCATCCACCGCCAAAGACGGCTTTGCTCCGTTGGTGTCCACTACGGCCAATTCCCAGGTGTAACCGGTTGCTGGGTCATCCGGTTCCTCCGCGGCTGACGGCGCTGGGGTTGCGGGCGAAGCCGATGGCGCAGAAGGTATCACTGTGGGACTGGGGGATTCTGTGGACACAGGCACCGAGGTAGAAACGGGCGCTGTGGTGGTAGCCGAGCCACCGCCTCCGCAAGCAGCAAACAGGAATATACCAGCAACCAGCGCAATGCCCATAACCCACATACGTCTGATCCGAACCAAGGCTCCTCCAAAGTTACCCAAAGATTACTCGATGACTTGTAATTCCCGAGATCTGTGGCATTACCCATTGAGCTCAAAGCGCATCAGCTTAAACCGGGACGGTCGAAACCAGAAATATCTAGAAAAAGCGACCGTATTATCTAAGATGCGCCGGTCTCTAAAAGGTTGCAGTGTGGAAACCAGTTGATTTGGGACCACGCAATTTTCGGGTTCGGTTCTCCCGTCTCATGGGGTTGGGCGCTCGGCAAGAGTCAACTGAGTCGTGTTCTTCTCTCCCCTCCGGTAATAACCGACGGTGATAGTTTCTCCGGGAGGGTGCTGAACCAGGAACTTGGACATTTCGCCGATATTTATTATCGACTCGTCGCCCAGTTCGACGATAACGTCTTCCGGGAGCAGGCCCGCCACGTCGGCGGGCATTCCTACCCCAATGCGGACGATCACAATTCCCTGTACCACGGGAACGCCTACCCGGCCCGCCAGCGCCGGGGAGAGGCAGGGCAATCGCGTCTTAACTAAGGAGCACCTTTAGGAGGTAGTCCTCGACCCATCCGGCTTTATGCCGTTTACCTTGGATACCCCGTTTGA
>MUCU01000057.1 GCA_002817055.1 SAR202 cluster bacterium Io17-Chloro-G7
GATAATTTATACCCAACACCAGGAGTCCATACCCACCATCACTCTCAAGTTTTTCTCCCCTTAAAAGTGTCCCATTATCGCTGAACGCTTACACTCACCATAGAACTTCACACTCACGCCCGGGTATCAAACACCCTGTATCAACCATTTTCTTGGTTGGTCTGACCCATCCCAGGCTGCTATACTTGGGCCGGTTGGTTTGCCTGATCCTACAGGCCAGAAAATCCAGCCGCCGTCTTATTTAGATGGTCTATCCAGACTGTCCAGATAGATTGAGGGGCCAATGCCGATAAACGTCCTAATACTCTACGACCGCAAGGGCGCTGCCATTGAAGCTTTAGCCAGAGCAGCAGCCGAAGGCGTAGAGGACACACGGCTGGGAAAAGCAACTCTAAAGCAATTGGATGACGCCCTTCGCAGCGACCTATTGGAATCGGACGGCATCTTGCTCGGCTCTCCCAACTGGAGCGGCGTGACCGGAACAATGAAATTGTGGCTGGACGGCCAAGGGGATTTGTGGGAGGAAGGGAGTCTGGGCGGCGTACCCGGTGCGGCGTTCACTTCCGGGTGGGGACTACACTCCGGGTTGGAAATCACACTATTGCAGCTTATCCACTGGATGCTAGCCTGTGGCATGGTGATTGTCGGCCTCCCGTGGACGGAAGCAATGCGGGAATCGGGTTCATACTACGGAGCCACGGCGGCTGGCAGCAATTCACCCACACCTAAAGACTTGGCCCAAGCCAAAGAGTTGGGAGCTCGTCTGGCGATTACAGCCGCTCGTCTAAAATCAAAGTAGTGCTCAGTTTGTTTGTTGGTGGCGCATACGAATCCAACCAATATTAATGCCCCGTCAAAACTACTCTCTTAAAACCATTCTGCACCATTCTGCATTGAAGGGTGGAGGTCTAGTATGGAGAACCGGAACCTGAACCAGACTCCAAGGGGTTCTTTATGAGAGGAACCGCCAGCATCAAAGTCAAGAAGCCCGTCGAAGAGGTTTGGAAATTCATCTCAGACTTGGAAAATGGCAGCCAATGGCTTGACGGCGTTTCTACGATAGAGCCAACCTCTGAAGGAGAAAATGCCGTTGGGGCTACCTTCAAAACCGTTTACCGGTTCGATGGCAAGTCTCACGAGACATCCTACTTACTAATGGCTTTCGAACCGCCCCACCGTATTTCTTACCGGGTGCTGGGAGGCCCCCACCCTGCATTCAATCGACTCGAACTCAAATCCGCTGGCGACTCGACCGAAGTGAAGCATATGATGGAAATGGATATGGACCGGCGGAATCTTGGAGCGGTAACCCTAGGCCTGGGCCCCTTGGTAAGGTTGTCGATAATGTTCAAGCTACGGAAGGACTTGAAGAAACTTAAGGTGAGATTGGAAGCAAGCTAACCTCCCCGCCAACGTCCGGCCGGTAGCGGGTTGAATCCCGCACAATCCAATTGAACCAAGGCGACAATAGACCCGCGAAATGGTGCGGAAAATAGCATTATTGGGTGCTTAGTCCCAGCGCTCTGGCCACCAATCGGGATAATCTCTCAGCTTCAAGTGGCGAAACAGGCCGGGGTGGGTCTCCAAGACCAGCTTCATCGCCTGGATTACTGGCTCCCGGATGGCGAAGTGAGCCAGGTGGGATGTCCGCAATTTGAAAAGGTGAAAGCACTGTCTCACGTTTATCTTGGCCAGCACTCGTTGGTAGTGGGCGTGAGTGACCAAGTATTGGGCTGCCAAGGGGTGCGGTCCGCCGACCTGCCGGAACGCGTTCTCGGTCCGCTTCATAGCATCCCGAAACCGGTCTTCCAAGCCAGAGTCGGAGACCAGGACCGGCACTTGGAATCCGTTCAGCACAGTCAATGGTTGCGGGACGTAAGACATCATCCGGTGCCTCTTGAACTCCCGGTACGCCCCATAGTCCATCGCAAACTCGAAGGTATAATCGGCCAACTCAAACTCGCGGACCGGAGCATCGTGGGGACCCAAACCGGTCAAACACCGAGTCAATACCTCCCGCCGTTGTTCGACGGGCATATTAACAACTTGCTCCCAGACATGCTGATATCCGAAACCCGACTGCCGGTAGAGCAGGGCCGCTGCAATCTTCTCTTCGGCTTGCGAGTCCCAATGGGCCAGGCGCACCGGTTCCGGCAGACCCTGGCTTGGTGAATCAGCCGAAGATATGAGGTCCGATCCCGCATCTAAGTTAATAAACTCCCCGGCAAGCCCTTCCTGCCTTTCACGGTTCTCAACCAGGTACTGATTCCTATCAGCGTATTTGATCAGTGTGGGTGTAATCTCCCGGCCACGTTCGGCCAACTCCCGGCCCAGATCTCGCTCTTCGGCCAAACCTGAGGACAAGAGCTTGGAGATTGCGTGCTCCAAGACCCTGGCATTGACCGTGACTCCCACGTTGGTCAACGTCGCCGCAGGTAAAACCGCCCGGCAACTGTCAGTGGCAAAGCGCCGCAGACGCATGTTATAGGCTGAATCGCTCTCTCTCTCTCCCTTGGCATTGGTGCGGCGAAGGTAGTCCATCGCAACGTCTATAAATTCGCGGTACTCCTGGAAAAGCGTTCTACAGGCCTGAGAATACAACTCGCACAACTCGGTTGTTTCAGATAGCTCTCCTGGGAAATGGAAATAATCCTGGGGCATCACTTGGTAACGGGAGGACTTTTCGGTGTACGAGGCTAAGCGGTTGTCTTCCAGTGTATCGCAAGCCAGCCGGGAAATATTTTCCACAGCCAGGTGAACTACGGCATGTTCGGCAACAGAACCATGGCCGTACCCCAATACCCATCTTTCATGGAAGTCGGCGGCCTTCTCCTGGCTAACTTGCTGAGCAATTTCGTCGAAAGGCTCGGGCCGCCGGGACGTCATGGCAAATGCCACGGCAATCTGCTCTTCGGTTAACTCGTGAGCATCTAATGGATAAACCCGGCGTAAGTAGCTTGGTGCGCCCTGCCCATCGGCTGTCATATGACGAGTAATATCGAAGCAAAAAATGGCATCATCGAAAATGACGCCATTAGACGAATACGCCGATGCCGTCGGGTATCTGGACTTCCACCAAGTGGGTGCGGCCACTGGAAATGGCGTTTTCCAGCCCGCGGCTCAGTTCATCCACCGTCGAGACTTTCGTGCCCTCGAATCCGTAGGACTCGAATAGCTTAACGAAATCCGGATTGACCAATTCGGTGGCAAAGTTCCGACCTGCTCCAAAGCGGGTATTTTGGTAATTTTTCAGCACGCCCCAAGCGCTGTCGTTGAACATCAAGACTACAGGGTGGATGCCGTACTGAGCGGCGGTGGCCAGTTCTTGGAAATTATATTGGAAGCCACCGTCGCCGGTAACGCATATCACCGGACTATCCGGCTTTCCGGCTTTTGCGCCCAAACCGGCCGGGAAGGCAAAACCCAGCCCGGCCCAACCATGCGGGTGCATAAATGTGCGGGGACCGTAGATGGGCAAACAGCGGCTGGCCTTGCTGGCAGCGATGGTCGGGTCCAGAGAAAAGATGGTGTCCCTCGGACTCACGGCCCGTACAGCTTCAAAAACCCGCAGTTCGTTGCTCCATTGGTCTTTCAGGTTGTCGTAAATCTCTTGCCGCATTGCGGAGACTTCCGACTTGAATTCCCCGCCTTTCTCCACGTCCTTGCTACCGATGGCGTCCAGCCACTGCCGGACCACGGCCCGGGACTCCCCTTGGATGGGAATGGCCGTTTCATAGTTCTTGCCTATAATCTCGCCATCCAAAAGTACATGGATCAGAGTCGTGGGCAACTTCATGCCCACACCCGCAGTGGTCCGGTAGGTGAGAGCGGAGCCCAGCACAACTCCTACGTCGCAGGTGCCCAGCCATTCTTGTACCGGGTTGTCGCCCCAAATGCGCTTGCCCAGAGACTGTCCCAAAGACAGTGGATGGTCTTCGGGGAACGCTCCTTTGGCACCATCGCCGGTGACTACCGGCGCTCCGAGTTTTTCAGCTAACCGGATGATTTCTTCGGTGCCACCCAGCGTCTGTACCTCCTCGCCTACGAAAATCACCGGTCGCTTGGCTTTTAGCAGGGCGTCCAGCGCCCGCTCCACCATTACCGGGTCGCCTTGGGGCGGTTCCATCTCCCTGGGACCCAATACCTCAACTTCGGCTTGCTTACCCAGCAAGTCCGTTGGAATTTCCAACTCGATGGGCCGAGGCCGACGGGTCTTGAAACGTTGGAAGGCCTCCATTAGGTGGTCCGGAATGGACTCTACCTGATCGATCATGGCGTTCCAATCGGTAACGGCTTGGAACATACCCAGCTGGTCCTTGGTTTCATGGGTGACCAGTTTGCCTTCACCAAGGAATTCTTGCTCGACGTTGGTCGTAATCTCCAATAAAGGCGAACTGGAAAAATACGCTTCACCCACCGCCCCAACCGAGTCGGCGGCGCCCGGCCCGGTGCTGGTGAGGAGCACACCGGGTTTGCCGGTGGCTCTTGCATAACCGTCGGCCATGAACCCGCAGCCCAACTCTTGGCGACCGCCGATGAACCGCAAGCTTTCCTGGCTGTCGAAAAGCGCGTCGTAAAGGTCGAGGGTATGCACGGATATGATTCCAAAGACCGTGTCCACTCCCTGAGCCTTAAGGGACTCGACCATGGCCTGACCACCAGTCATTTTCGCCACGTAAATTCCTCCGGATTTTTGTAGACATGGGCCGTCAGCTTTCGTTCCCAAAAGGCCGCCGACATTATTTAACTTCCCAGGCTTATACGCAAAAGGCTGACAGCTGAACGCTATTAAATCACCAAGCTGATGGGGTTTTCCAGCAGGTTCTTTACTTCCATCAAAAACTGGGCTGCCTCGGCGCCGTCGGCCACCCGGTGGTCAACCGACAGTGTTGCTTTCATTATTTGGGCCAAGACAACCTGCCCGTCCCGGGCCACCGGTTGCTCCTTCACAGTGCCCACGGCCACAACCGCTGCGTGGGGCGGATAGATGATAGCTACGAAACTTTCAACATCGAACATGCCCAAGTTGCTGATGCTGAAAGTGGTGCCACTGTATTCCTCATTTCGCAGGGCGCCGCTGTTGGCTCTAGTTATCAGGTCTGTGCTGGCGGCGGCAATCTCCAACAAGCTCTTGCTTCCGCAACCGTTGATGCCGGGAACCATTAATCCCGCTTCCAAAGCAATTGCGATCCCGATGTTAATCGAGCCATTCATCTGCAAATAGTCGCCTCGGAATGAGGCGTTGAACTTGGGGTATCGGCCTAAGGATATTGCGCTTGCTTTGATGATGAGGTCGTTGACGCTAACCCTCGCTTGAGACCCAATGTTGTCGTTGATCTCTCGGCGGAGGTCCATCGCCTTGGTCATGTCGATTTCGGCGGTAACGTAGAAATGGGGAGCGTCCCGTTTGCTGTCACTGGTGACCTTGGCGATGGTCTTCCTCATCCGGGAAAGCTCTACCCGCTCGTCCTGTAGCGGCGCAGCCCCGTCAACAGCCGGTGCCGGGGCCGGTTGCTGATAGTTGTTTACATCTTCCTCGACGATGCGGCCACCGGGGCCAGTGCCCGGGATTTTGGCCAGTTCGATTCCGCGCTCCCGGGCTAATCGACGGGCGATGGGCGAGGCGCGTACCTCTCCATCCGCTGTTGGCGCCGTTTCTGGAGCATCGGCTGTAGCCGTTGCTTGGGCTGCGGGTGCAGGCGCTGACGCAGGCTGGGGAGTGGCCGAAGATGACCCCATCAAATCGTCGGGTAAATCCTCGTCGGCAGTCCCGATTACCGCGATCAAATCCCCCACGGGAATAACCACACCTTCAACCGCTATTATCTTGCGCAAGACACCACTGGTAAAGGCTTCGTATTCCACCGTGGCCTTGTCGGTTTCGATTTCGGCGATGATATCCCCTCTGGCTACCTCATCCCCTTCCTTCTTGTGCCACTTCAAAACCGTGCCTTCTTGCATGTCATAGCCCATCTGGGGCATTACAATCGAAGTTGCCAACGTGTCCTCCTTTAGTAACTAAGGGTGACCGCAACCAGGGAAAATCACCCAATCATTTTCGCTGAATCACAAGTGTCGAGGCCTTCGGCATTAGCGAGCCAAGCGCGTGACGATTTTTGGTGCTAATTGCTGGTTGCATAGATATTAAAGCACCAAGCGAGGCGGGGCAAGGTGGCAGTACTCCCAGGCGGCTCAAGAGCGGGCCAAAAAAGAAAGCGGCCACTTTCTAGCCGCTTTCTCTTGAAACCATGGTTGTTTGACGCCCTACATCATTCTTTTGATTATGCTTTCAGCCTGCTCTTTGGATAGACCCAAAGGCCGACGGGCCAGTGGACCTTCGGTGTCCAATATCGGTTCTCGCTTGCCCAAGTCCTGCTTGTCCTCGGCACGGAAGAATAGCCCGGTATAAATCTTGTCGCCCCAGGCTATTGCTTTCTCGCAAGCGCTCTGCCAGTCGGATGTGTCGTGTTCTTCGTCTTCAAGCTTGTTGACCCGGTCTTTGAAGAATGAATGACCGTTGTCCAAGTTGAACGTGACGCAAGGGCTAAAAATATCCACCAATGCAAAACCCTTATGCTGGATGGCTTGTTTCATAAGTTGGGTCAGGTGGCGCACGTCTCCACTGTAACCCCTGGCCACGAAGGTGGCCCCGTTCATGATGGCTGCCGTAATGGGGTTGACCGGCGTTTCGACGCTGCCGAAGGGAGTGCTTTTGGTCTTCATGCCCAAGCTACTTGTAGGGGAAACCTGGCCGGTGGTCAGACCGTAGATCTGATTGTTCATTACGATGTAAGTGAGATCGATATTACGGCGGGCGGTGTGGGTAAAGTGGTTGCCGCCAATCCCATATCCGTCACCATCGCCACCGGTGACGACAACCGTCAAATCGTGGTTTGCCAATTTGGCGCCGGTGGCAAAAGCGAGGGAGCGCCCGTGCAGCGTATGCATGCCATAGGCGTTGAAGTAGCCGGGCAGGTTGGAAGAGCAACCGATTCCGCTGACTGCTAATATTTCATGGGGTTTCAGACCCAATTCGGCACAAGCTCGTTGCAGACCATTCAGGACTCCGAAGTCGCCGCAGCCCGCACACCAGTCGGGATCCACCAGGCCTTTGAAATCTCGGGCGGTGAGTTGAATTTCCGGCTTATCTTCCGCTACGTCCAAGGTTGTCGTCATTAAGTTGCCTCCCAGGTGTTCCTTTAGATGGTTGATGTTCGAAGTTTATTGATTACTTGGCAGTCGTTGCCAAAATTGGTTCGTTTAGGTAACCACTTCCTGATAGGGCACATAAAGGTCAGTCTTGCCAGCCAGTTGTTCAATCACACCGTCGACAATGTGGTGGGGAGCAAAGGGCTCACCGTCGTATTTCCGAATATGGCCGTTTGCCGCAAACCCGGTCTCGCTGCGTAAATATCTGGCGAACTGACCCGAGTAGTTGTTCTCGACTATGATGGTCCGCTTGCTGCCGGACAGAATTTTGGTTACCTCTTCCCCATGGAATGGAATTATCCATTTAATGGGGAGGTGGTTCACATTGACACCCCGGTCAGCCAGCTGTCGCACGGCTTCACTGATTACCCCGTAGGTGGAACCCCAGCCGATTAACGTCGCCTGGGCGTCTTCCGGGCCTTCCAGCTTGGGAGCTTCGATCTTGTCTACTACGTGACTTAATTTACGAGCCCGTTTCTCCACCATCATCCGGCGGATATGCGGGTTGGTAAACTCGTCGCTGATTAGTGTGGAATCTTCGTCATGCTCGTCGGTGGCCGCAATGTACAGGTGGCCTTCGATACCTGGTAGAGCCCGCGGGGAAATACCGCTCTCGGTATTCAAGTAGCGCTTGTACCCGTTGGCCTTCGCACCTTCGGTGATCAATTGTCCGCGGTCGATTTCGGGATGCATATGGACATCATCAGGATCGAAGCTATACCGGCCCTCAGAGATCAGAAGGTCTGAAATCACCATACCCGGGCATTGATAAGCATCGGTGAGGTTAAACAACTCTGGCATGGTATTGAAAGCATCAAGGGAGTGGTAAGGGGCAACAATAAGCCGTTCGAAGTCACCTTGACTGGCCCCGAGCATTTGCCACAAGTCCCCCTGCTCGGTCTTGGTGGGAACGCCTGTAGACGGGCCGGCTCGCATCACGTTTATGTAAACTACCGGTATTTCCATCATGGATGCTGCGCCGATGGCCTCGGTCATCAACGCAAAACCGCCGCCTGAAGTAGCGCACATCGACCGAGTGCCTACGTGGGCCGCCCCTATTATCATGTTGGCCACGCCAATCTCGTCTTCAACCTGGCGCACCATGATGCCCAGGTTTCTGGCGTTTTGGGCCATCCAGTGCAACACCCCGCTGGCAGGGCTCATGGGGTAGGCAGCGTAGAACTTGACTCCTGCGGCCGCACCGCCCATGGCTATTGCTTCATTGCCCGACCACACCGCTAGGGGTTTTGGTCCGACCGGAGGGGCCTCGCCAAACAGTTGGAAATTAACCTTGGCGTAATCATAACCAGCACGGGCAACACCTACGTTTTCGTCAATCACCGCCTGACCTTGCCGCTGGAAACGGAGGGTGAGACTGTCTTCCAAAACTTGGAAATCCAAGCCCTGTAATGCCATGATTGCGCCGACGGACAGGGTGTTCTGAAGTAACCGGTTCCTGCTGTTGTTGGTCAAGTTCAACACGGGCATGGGGCACAGCTCAACCCCGTCGGCGGCTTCACCGGGAGAAATGGAGTCTCCATTGTAAATAACCTTGCTGCCCGGTCCCATTAAGCCCAGATGGCGGTTCATGGTGTCCTGGTTTAGGCAGAGGAGGACATCCAGTTTATCGCCATGGGTGTAGATTTCCTGGTCGCTTATCCGCACGGTCAAGAAAATGTGACCGCCCCGTATTATGGATTGATATGCGTTATAAGTGCTCAGGTGAAGGCCGCGCCGAACGAAAATTCGGGCTAGGATGTCGCCTGGTGTAGCAACCCCTTGGCCAGCCTCGCCGCCAATGGCAAGAGCAAAATCGTAATTCCCTGATGCCATTGATTTGCTCCTTTTGTGTGATCTGGAAAGATGCCCCGCAGGATATGGTCGGGTCACGCTACGCAAAAATGCGCCGATGAGGTAAGCCCTCACTTCACCTCTTGCGACTACTCCCTCGGGCTTTTTCCGTCAAATAAAATCGGTACTAATTTCGTTTTTGTTCCGTGAAAATTCCTGTGACAGATTCTGTGCTGCGGGATTTCCTCGAGGGGACCTGAAGCCGATTTACGAAGATAGTCGAATTTAATTGTGTCAAATGAGAAATCCAGTATACGCCTACTAATGACTGACTACAACGTGTTAACGATTATCAGCGATATGAATCCATAATTCTACGTTTTATTGCTATGAGTTTGTGAAATTTCTAACACGACACCTACATGTGGATTACCCGGTCTTGGGCATCCAGGGCGGCTTCTTTGAGCATTTCCGACAAGGAAGGATGCGGGTGCACCGCCCACCCCAACTCAAGCGTCGTCCCCTCCAGCAGCTTGGTCATAGCGAGTTCGCCCAGCAGTTCCGTTACTTCCGGACCAATCATGTGGCCGCCGAGCAACTCGCCGTAGCGGTCGTCCACAATCAGCTTGACTATACCGTCCGATTCCCCCATGGCGCCTGCCTTGCCGTTGGCTTGCGCGTTAAACATCCCGATCTTAATGCCGTGTCCCTGTTCTTTCGCTTGAGCTTCGGTCAACCCAAAGCTGGCAATCTGGGGATGGCAATATGTTGCCTTGGGCATCATCACATAGTCCAGCTCTTGGGGCTCCAGACCAGCGATGTGCTCCACGGCTACCACGCCTTGGGCGGATGCCGCATGGGCTAAGGCCAGTTTCCCAGTCACATCGCCGACGGCGTAGACCCCGGCCACATTGGTAGCCATGTTGGCGTCTACTTTGATGCACCTATTCTCGGTTTCGATCCCCATTTCCTCCAATCCCAGGTCTTCGATGTTGGCCTGTATGCCAATGGCCACCAGAACTTTTTCGCAATCCAAGGTTTGGGAAGCACCGTCTTTGTCGACGGTTACCTTCACTCCGGTCCCACTGGAATCCACCCTGGTGACGCCAGCGCCGGTCATAACCTTGATCCCCTGTTTCTCGAAACTACGTTCAAGGATGGGGCTGATATCTTCATCTTCGTTGGGAACCAACCGGGGCAGCAACTCGACGATGGTTACTTCGACGCCGTACGTGCGGTACAGATATGCGAACTCGACACCTATAGCGCCGCCGCCAACAATGACGATGGAGGCTGGCAGGTCGTCAAGGACGATGGCTTCACGGCTGGTTATTATTTTCTCACCGTCGACGGGTAAAGGCGGGATGCTACGGGCCCTAGCCCCGGTGGCCAGGATAATGTTCTTGGCGCTGATTTCCCGCTTCTCTAGAGAGACATCGGTCGGCGTTACCTCCACCAGCCCGCTCCCTTTCAGTCTACCGGCCCCTTCTATATGTGCAACATTGTTTTTCCGCAGCAAAAATCCTACCCCTCGGGTGTTGCGGCCCACTACCCTTCTGCTGCGCCTGATCGCGACGGAATAATCGACGGTGAAGTTGTCAAATTCGAACCCGAATTCTTCGGCCCTATGGAAATAGGATAGTATCTCCGCATTTCTTAAAAGAGACTTGCTGGGAATACAGCCCCAGTTCAGGCATACCCCGCCCAGAGTTTCTCGTTCTATGACCGCAGTTTTAAGTCCCAGTTGTCCTGCCCGTATAGCCGCAACGTACCCTCCAGGTCCACCGCCCACAATCACCAAGTCGTAACCGGAATCATTCTGCGTCATCTTGTTTGATTTCCCTCTCAGCGCATGTCACCTACCTCGCCACCAGCGTATCCAATTTTCATTGCACCCGGCAGTCGTGGCGGCCCAATTCGGTAGAGTGACCCAAATTGGGTTTAAGTCGGAATTATACAAGCAGGAATTAACTAGATACAACAGTTATGTTAGGTAAGTACGAGCCAGTTTAGAGTAAAGGGCGGCGAGGAGTTTGGAGAGAGCTTCGGAATCCTTACAAAGGTTGTGGACTAGGAGTATATTTAGCCGATCGGAATCCAATTGTGTCCAGGAATGGATTCTGATATGATTGGTATCGTCCAGGCATAGGAGCAGGGGGTGAAATGAGAATAGGGCCGCTTGGTATCCCTGAAATTGTAATAATCCTGCTAGTCGTGATGTTGATATTCGGGGCGCGAAGGCTTCCCGAGATTGGCACATCATTAGGAAAGAGCATCCGAACCTTCAAAAGTGCCGTGACCGGCGAGGATGATAATCTGGGAGAAGCTCCGAAAGCCACTTCATCCAACAAGGATGACGCTCCTTAGCATCCAATAAATCCGAATGCGCAAAGTAAAAGGGCCGGTTTAAACAACCGGCCCTTTTACTTTTTAAACATTATCTACCTGCGCAATCTACTTTATCGA
>MUCU01000058.1 GCA_002817055.1 SAR202 cluster bacterium Io17-Chloro-G7
CCGTCGACTCAACCATCACTACCCCTCCCCAATTCCATCATGATGGCTACTATTTTATACAAATTTCAAATTGCCATTAAGACGCGATTGCCCTGACAACAATATCCATTCCGGATGAATTCCTTGGGTGCCTGCGTATAATGGCGGCTGAACAGCGCGTCTCGATGGCTTCCATAATCCGCCATGCCCTGGAAGAAGAGGCCGACGCCTATCGCCCATTCCCGCGAAGCTTGGGGATCGGTGCTTCAGGACACAATTATACCGCCCGCCGGACTGGTGATGAGCGTCCGGAGCCGCGTCCGTGGCGTTGATCCTAGAAACTGGACCTCATTGCGCATCCCTGGACCGGAGTGACGCTGACTATCTCGCTTGCCGCAGGCTCATCGAGACAGCAGATGAATGGTGGACTGAGTAGATGAACCGCGGCCCCATTACCGTAAGAGCCGATATCTCGTTACTGAGTAAATAACCGCTTCATTCTGCTGCACGGTCCTTCGTCGGCGAGGCTTGAATTTCACGTTCCCCGTGTGTTCCTGGTTTACAGACATCTCGATTGAAACGTCGGTCTTACTTTCCAACATATACGATGTGACCAAGAAAGGGTAGGACGCGTCTTGCGTTGTATACTCAGAGAGCTTGGGAATGATTTCCTGTGTCAACCGCTGCTCATCAAACATTCCGTACCATCCGGTCACTCCCTTGCCTTTCAACGGGGTAGAACTCTCAAGCGTACATTCGTATGCGGCAACACGATGCTCCGAAAGCCTTCTTCGAGATTGTGGCGGCGGTTTATTCACAGATTCCTCTTCGCGCTCTTCAATTGCCTTTGGAAGAGCCACAGGTTCTTTGACCTCGCTACCCGTGTTATTTCAGCAAGCCTGTCACCGGCACAAGTTGCTCCAGCAACGGGTCGACACCAAGATGAAACAACTGCAGGGTTGTGGCTCCAAGCAGTGGTGTGATGCCCGCCGGTCCGAAAACCACTTGAGTGGTCCGCTCGCGGCCATCCAAGCGCAACCGAGCTTCGCCTACGTCGTACTCCACGATGGTTTCGTCGGCCAGGCTATAAGCAAATCGGTCCACCGCTGTGATTCCCAACCTTTCCAAAATCTCCTGGGGCAGAACGGTGTCGCTGGACCCTGTGTCAACTAGCGCCTGAACCTGCACAAATTGACTGCCACCGAGGTCGCCTACTTGGAGAGCTACGGAGAATGTGCCCATTGGACCTCTTTACAGTCTTGCAAAGCATAACACTGTGATGAAATAGGGCTTATGGGTTTAAGTAATCTTTGGTGGTGGGCCCGGCAGGTGTCGAACCTGCGACCCGTCGGTTATGAGCAAAATTACCGCAACTGTGCGAACTCCTCCAAGCTCAATCCCGCATCTTTGATCAATCGTCTGAGTAGGCCTCGGTCCAATTCTCGATGCCTCGGAACTAAAGCCTGCGCCGGTTCGAATGATCCAAGATCATATGGCTACCCCTCGTGTGCCTCCATGTATATCCAACCCGCCTCATTAGGCTAACAAACTCGTCGCCCGATATTACGGGGAGGCGGTTCACTACTCTGCGACCTCTACCTCTTCGACCGCCTGGACGGGTATGGTCTCACCCTGCTCGCGGATGCTGAAGATATAACCCTCAATGGCTTCCTTTATGTTGGCAATAGCCTCTTCTTTACTTTCACCTTGCGAGTGGCAGCCTGGCAGAGACGGGCAACTGACTATGATGAAGCCGTCTTCACCATCTTCGAGGGTCACAACGAATTTCATCCTGTCCACCTTACAATTCAAGCCAAACTGGTTGAAGCCATATATGTATCCGGCGGGAATTGGTGGGCCCGGCAGGTGTCGAACCTGCGACCCGTCGGTTATGAGCCGACTGCTCTACCGCTGAGCTACGGGCCCTTGAATGAAGCTTATGCTCCGAGGTTGGGGGTGTCAATAATGCTGGGTCTTCGCTGTGTCTTCAGGGGGGATTGTTCGCTGCTTAGATCCCCAGTTGCTCCTTAAAGTCAGGGTCCCATGCGCCTATCAAGCCTCTTTCCAACGCCTGTTCACGGGGTATCTGGGGGCTGGCCTCTCCGGTTGATGGCACGGTGGCGATCACTGCGTCTTGCACCAATTCCCGGTATGTGCCATCGTCCACTCCCAATAAATCTTGCAGCAGCGGTTGGTTGTGCTCGCCGAAAGTGGGCGACGGACCCTGGATTTTCAGGGGGCTGCCGGAAAACTTGTACGGTCGACCAATGAAAGGCCGAGTGCCTATATTGCGTTCGGAAGGATAGGTTACACGCTCTAGGAAGCCGCGACTGTGGTATTGGGGATCGAAGTGGACGTCTTTCCCCGTGATCACCGGGCCTGATGGGATGCCTTGAGCTTGCATCAGGTGCATCAGTTCGTACTTGTCGACGCCTGATGTCCAAGCGGTGATAATATCGTCCAGCTCGTCGTGGTTGCGTCTCCTGGCCAAAACATCGGCATACCTGTGGTCGTGGACCAATTCCGGCCGGTCCATCAACCCGCACAGGGCGGCCCACTGTCCATCGTCGCCCACCGACAAGGTAATCCACTGGTCTTGCCCCAACGCCGGGTAGCACCCTTGAGGAGCGCGGCTTGGGTGCCGGTTGCCAATCCTTTCGCCTTCTCGACCATTGGCGATGGCGTCCATGATGTATTCCGAGGTGAACATTACGCCCGACTGGTACATTCCCATGTCCACCCACTGACCCTTGCCGGTCTTGTTGCGATAGCGCAGGGAGGCGCCGATGGCGAATAGAGCCGCCCAGGTAGACAAAAAATCGACGAAAGACGCCCCGGCTTTGGCTGGTGGTCCACCTGGATAACCGGTGATCCAGCAATGCCCGTGGGTTGCCTCTTGGGTGGTCGCTTGCGCCGGATAGCCCGAGTAGGGACCGTCTCCATGGCCGTAACCGGTATTCGACACCAAGACTAGGTCCGGTTTGATTTTTCGCAGGTTCGGGTAGTCCAAACCCCAACCCCGCATGACCCGCGGGGTGAAGTTTTCCATTACCACATCGCTAACCCTGACCAGCTGCCGAAACAGATCACGGCCTCGTTCGTCGGTCATGTCCAGGGTCAAAGAGCGCTTGCCCCGGTGGATTAGGTTATAGGTCGACGGCCGGTTCCACCAATCGTCGCCATGCTCCCCGTCGGGGAATGCGCCAGCGAAGCCCCCGGTGCGGGTAATATCCGGGCGTCCGGGCCCTTCGACTTTTATGACTTCCGCCCCCATGTCCGCCAGCAGACCGCCGGTATAGGGCAAGGCGAAGACGTAGGTGGAGTCCAGAACCCGAATTCCTTCTAATGGCAGTGTCAATTTCTCTCGTTACCTCAATTTCTAGCTAGCAGCTAGATCACGTTTAGCTGGCACAAGCGGACCAAGTCCTGTTGAGAGAAGTCCAGACCTTCCACGTATATCTCATGGTTGTGTTGTCCCAAAGTTGGGGCTGGGCCGCAATGAGCATAGGGCGTCAGGCTGAGATTGAATAGCACCGCCGGTACCTTTATTTTGCCTATCACTGGGTGCTCAACCTCCCGGTAAAAGCCTCGAGACTCCAGTTGAGGGCATTCGGCCAGTTCCGAAGGCGTTTGCACCAGGCCAAACAGCATTCGGGTTTGGGCCGCCTTAGGGAACAACTCCCACTTGCTTCGGTCTTTAATGTTGTTCAGTACAATCTCGTCCAGTTCTTCCCCGTTTTGGGTGCGCTGGGCTTGGTCGGAAAACCGAGGTTCCAGCATTTCCGGAGACTCAAAAAAGCCGGATATATCCTGCCACGAGGCTCCTCCGCCCGTCTGGACTATGATCCAACCGTCCTCGCAGGGCATGGGATGGCCGAACATGCTGCCGGAAGGCCGTCTCCTGACCGGAGTGCTGCCGTTAAAAGGGTACATGGTCTGGGTGGCCAACATGGTGGAAGCCACGCACTCGGTTGTGGAAACGTCGATGTGCTGGCCTTGACTGGTGTTCAATTGCATAAACAGGGCCATAGACGTTGCCCCCGCAGCGTTCAGACCGCCTTCGTACTGGGCTTGGAATCCGCCATGCTTAAGCGGCTCCTGCCCTTGAACGCCACTGATGCTCATGATCATTCCCATGGCATAGTTGACGATTTCCTCTCCCAGGTACTGGCTGTAGGGACCCTCTTGCCCGAAGGGGGTTATGGAGGTCATCACCAAACTTGGGTTAACCTCGGCCAAATCTTGGTAGCCCAAGCCCAGTTGGGAAAGGTAGCCGGGTTTATAGCTCTCGATGATCACGTCTACGTGTTGAGCCAGTAGTTTTAGTAGGGATTTACCGGTGTCGGTTTCCAGGTTTAGGGTTGCCCCCTTTTTATTCAAGTTCATCACCAGAAAAAACAAGCTCTTTTCCAGGTGGGGATCGTCGCCGAAGAAGGGGCCCATCTTGCGCAACGTAGCGCCACCGGGGGGTTCCAACTTCAGCACGTCGGCCCCGTAATCGGCCAGTAACCTGGCGCAAAAAGAACCGGCGATATCTTCGCTCAGGTCCAGTACCTTCACCCCTTCAAGCACGCCTACAGGCATTGGGGCCTCCGACAATCATTTTCTTCGAACACCGAAGGCAAACCGCAGAGTTGGTTCATCAAGGGTCTCTTTCGGGCGGTGTCTTGGAGAACCATTCTCGAGCCGAGAAGGATTGTAGCCGAACAGGCACGGCAAGGCAACAAGAACGGGTCGAGAATTTCATCTGGTCCGATCTAGAATTTCGGGCGTATAGTCAATTACAACACGAGTGCTGAGAAGGGGTGCGTAAGAGGCAAATAAAATCATGTCAAACACCAGAGCACTTCTAATACCGGCAATCTTGGCAATATTCACCCTGGCCTGCGGAACGGCAGCTACAATAGCGCCCGAAGCGTTAGCTGTCCCGACGATTTCCCCACCGCAACTTCAGGACAGCCTCGCAACGTTACCCCTGCGACTAACGTTGTGGCGACCTCGGAGCCAGCACAACAAGCTCCTTCAATTGCCACAGCAACGCCTGCCAAAGCAACGCCGCCCAAGCCTCCTGCGACCAACCAGCCATTACCGACAACCCAACCCCCAAGGGCTCAAGCCTCGGGAACCGGAGAAGTCACATTAACCGCTGCCGAAATCCGCGGCCTTAAACATCTAGGTATAAGGTCGGCCTTAGCCGACCTGGCGCAAAGGGCTGGGCAGGCCGGGAATGAACCAGCAGGTGTAAGGATAATATCAGCGCAACTCGTGACCTGGCCCGATGCTAGCCTGGGTTGCCCTGAGCCGGGAACATCCTACGCTCAGGTGTTGACTAAAGGCATCCAATTGCTCCTGCTTTACGAGAAGGAGGAGTTTGACTACCGCATCGCTGGCATCCACGGTCGTCTTTGCGAGAGCGTCCTGCCCGGTCAGGTGTTGGAATCGCAGCCACTAATTGGGATTTGGGCCAGCCTGGCCGATATGCCCACAGCCAGAGGCGAGGTGGCGGCAGCCGTAGCAGGCGGGAAGGTTTACGTGATGGGCGGCTTCGGCGCGGGCGCTACCGCCAATGAGGAGTACGACCCGGCCACCAACACCTGGCAGAAGCGCGCGCCCATTCCCAGAGGCGTGGACCACCCAGCCGCCGTTGGCCTGAAAGGTCAGATATACCTGGTTGGCGGGTTGGACGGACGCTGGGGACCGGTTGGCAACGTGTGGGCCTACGACCCGGAAGCCGACTCCTGGACGGCCAAGTCCCCATTGCCCACAGCCAGAGGCGCTCTGGCAGCAGTAGCTCTCGGCGGCAAGATCTACGCAATAGGTGGTAGGGACGCAGTACAGGACCTAGGGGCCAACGAAGTATACGACCCGGCTATGGATTCCTGGCAATCCCTTAAGGACCTGCCCACCGCGAGGGACCACCTCGCGGCGGCGGCGGTTGGTGAAAGGATTTATGCCACCGGCGGCAGACTTACGTCCTACGCTCGCAACCTGCCGATCAACGAGGAATACGACCCTGATCCGGACGAATGGACCAAGCGGGCGCCATTACCAACGGCCAGAAGCGGTATCGGCGCAGCAGCGGTCCAGGGACGAATTTACGTTTTTGGCGGCGAGGCCATTGAAGGAACGTTTGACGAGAACGAGGCCTATGACCCAAGTTCGGACCAGTGGGAACCTGCGCCCGCATTGCCCACGGCCAGGCACGGCATCGGCGTCGTCAGCCTAGGAAATCGCATCTACGTCCTGGCTGGCCGACTCACCCCCGGCGGCTCGGGCAGCGCCCTGAACGAGGTCTTTATCGTTTTGAGTGAAGCCGGTTCGGATTAGCTTGAGAGTTCCTGGGTTCGACTTCCTGAAGCGGTTGCTTGGGCTTCCAGAAAACGGCGCTGGTTGATACGAGGCTACCCCCTCTTAATCTCCCCCTTCGTAAGGGGGAGAAAACCGATCCTTCCTTATTTGACACAACGGATAAGGCTGGCAGAGGGGTATCGAGCTGATTGTCAAAATACGCTGGATTACTTGGGAGAAATTTTTTGGTCTGTTGCCGTCGTTCGATATGCCCTCAGCCGGTCGATGGACAGGACGCTGCCAATTTCGGATGATTTCTGGAAAGTTGATTAACCAGCCGCTTTACCGAAGGTTTGCTCCAGCGTGGCGTTGAACTCTTCCATTGTGAACGAATATTCCTGGGTTCCCAATGTCTGGACCGCATAGTGAGCGCATACCGTGCCCATCTGCACTGCCCGCTCCACCGATTGCCCTTCCACCAAACCCTTGATCAACCCGCCCCGGAAGGCATCGCCAGCGCCTGTGGGGTCGACAGCGTCGGGGGTTGGCACAACGGGCACCGTCACCGTGCCATCCAATGTCCGCACATCGCAGCCAAGCTCGGCCTTGGTGGTAACTATCGTAGCAACTTTCTCCAAGAGTTGGTTTCCCGACAGCCCGGTGGCGTTTCGAATCAATCCCAACTCGTAGTCGTTTGAGATCAGCATATCGGCCCTGCCAATGGTCGCCGCCAACTCAGCGCCGTCCCATATAGGCAGCGACTGGCCGGGATCGAATATGCAAAACACCCCATTTTTCTGATAAGCCTGGGCGTATTCGGCCATGTCTTGCAAATTTCCCGGAGCGACTATGGCCATGCAGTCGGCAGGACTCGCTTTGCTCAGGTCGCACAGCGAGGGGTGCTTCATGGCCCCGGGGTTAAACCCGGTAATCTGGTTATTTCCTTCGTCGGTGGTGATATAGGCGGAGGCTGTTAGCTCATCGGCTATGATGCGGATGTCCCCAGTGCCTATGCCATTTTTCTCCAGCCATTGGTAATACTGATGATAATCATGGCCCATGGCGGCCAGAATCCTGGGGGTCTCTCCCAACAGAGACAGCACATAAGCGATGTTGCCAGCGGTGCCACCCAAATTTTCCTTCAGGCCGTTTACCGTAAAGCTCACGTTTATCATGTCGAGTTTATCGGCCATGATGTGGTCGGAAAAACGTCCGGGGAAGTCCATGATGCGGTCATAAGCCATGGAGCCTGATACCAAGATTTCCATCTATTCAGTCCTCTTTTTGAAAGTCCGGCAATCTATGACTAACAAATCGTCGTTTTCCCCTCCCACTCCAGGCAAATATCATGCCGGGCTGCGGCCTCTGTTCGAGCGGTGATTTTATTGAGCATTCCCGATAAAATATTGGGACACGTAGACGCATATACAAGGCATCTAGCCGAGTCTACCAAACAGCGCCAGGTCCTTCGCTACAGTCAGGATGACATTGGGACGCTTGGGAATCAGTATCATTAATCGTTAATCCGACTGCCAATTTGCAGCTACTAATTTAGCCCGGCTTTGATTGTAGCGCAATCCCGTTAGCCTAGTTCGAGTACCAAGGTTCGTTTACAATCGCTGGTTCGTTTAGCATCGATCGAGGAAGTGGTCACTAGGCCCGTCAACAATCATATTTTCCCGCCAGTTCGGCAACGAACTCTACCGCAACTCCCTGGCGAATCCCTTTGGCCTCAGCTTCTCCGGCGTTGATTTCCAAAACGTATTGGGCTGGGGAGTTGGGCTTGTACAGGGGCAGGTCCTTGTTTTCTTGACCGGGTTCCGGGGGAAGAGCGTTCAGGGTAACGTCGGCTACGGAGCAATCGGCTCCGATCCAGACAATATCCAGAGGGAAGTGCATGTCCGGCATCCAGAAGCTGTACTTGCTGGGCGCTAGGTAGACGAAAAGCATACCGGTGTCGGCGGGTAGAATAGGCCGCCCCGAGAGACCTTGAATCTGCTGCTCCGGGGTTAGTGCCAACTCCACAAGAATGTCGACGCCGCTAATGCTGACAACAAAGCCCCTGGCCTCGGGTATCGGAGTCGCAGCTTGGGTCGCCGTCGTTGGGGAGTTAGGTCGGACGGTGGAGGCCCTGGGAACCGGTGAGGGCGTGATCGGCTTCGTCCGCTCTGCCGGAAGCTGGGGTTGCTCGGTTGCCCTTTGGGTTTGCTCGACCGTGGTTGGGGGGACTACGGGAGTTGCTGTTGGAGATAGAACGACATCCGAAGCAGGCGTGGAGATTACCGAACCACCGCAAGCAACGACCCCGACAACAATCAACAAGAACCACAAATATTTCAAAGCAATAATCCAACTCTAGATTTAGGCATGGGAACCGATGCCCAGCCATTGGCCGGTTGACTTGAATTATGTGACTGGGTTAGTCTGGTGGCGTCAAGTCCAAGTGAGGGAAATCGCATGACGCAAGAAACGCAGTCGGCTTTAACACCGGAAGTCCAAGCGATGATCGGTGTTTCCGGTGAGGTTGTCGAGGCCTGGGGCGACGTGAACGAAGAATACCTGCGGCGGTTCACCCAAGCTCTAATGGACCCTGACCCCAGGTATTGGGACAAAGATTTCGCTGAAAACACCCAGTACGGCGAGATTATAACCCCTCCAATCATGGTCAGCTACATGGCCACCCGAATCCGCCCCGATCAGGACGACCCTATCACGCGGGCCTTCCTGGAAGACCCCGAGTCCGACGGCATTGGCCGTGTCGAACGCCCCGGCGCATTGCCCCCGGTGCCGACGCCTCTGGTGCGGGTGTTGAATGCTGGCAACGAGTTGGAGATTTACAAATACCCCAGCATCGGCGACAAACTATTCTTCCAAAACCGGTACTCGGACATTCGGGAACGGGTGGGCCGGGAAGGCCAGCCCTTCTTGATAATAACTACCGAGACCACATTCACCAACCAAGACAAAGAAGTTCTGTGCATTACCCGCGCATCTACTATACGTCGCTAGCAGCCAGCATGGCCGTATACGCTACTGAGAGCTCCTTGATAAAACCATAAGCCGACCTGGAATCACGGTGTGATTCCCGTGGCAAACCATCCGGCGAGTGACTTTTTCGCGGTATGACAATCCAGATTTGACAAATAATGGCCAAGAAGACCCAGGCTTACCAGACCCAGGCTTACCAGACCCAGGCTTAGTCGAGGTGACCAACATGTCCATATCCCTAGAGGAACTCCTGAAACTCTCCGAAGAGGAGATATTGACCCATAACGAGAAGCCCACCGGTGAGCAGTTGCGCAACAAGCAACAGACCTTCTTCGAGGACGTGCATGAAGGGATGGAACTGCCCAAGTACATTTACCATCCCACGCCGACACATCTGTTCCGCTGGAGCGCCGCCATCGAGAACTTTCACCGGATTCATTACGATCTGGACTTTGGGCTAAACCACGACAAGAACCCGGCGCTGCTGGTCCACGGCTCTTGGAAACAGAGCGTGGCTCCCCAGTATCTGAAGGACTGGACGTTGCCCAAGGGCTGGCCATGGAAAGCCAGCTTCGAGCACAGGGCGATGCTTGTCCCAGGCGACGTCTTGATAATGTGGGGCAGGATAACCGGCCTTAAAGAGAAAGGCGGCATGGGTCTGGTGGAGTTGGATTTGGGCATGACCACACAGGACGGAATCGAGAGCATGCCAGGCACGGCTACGGTAGTGCTGCCGTTGAAGGACGGACCGGATATTCCTTATCCATTCGTGCCGCCCAAGGACTAATGGTCCATGTTGAAACTACCATAATGTCATTCTGAGCGAAGCGAAGAATCTGTTGCCTAAGCTGAAATTCTTCGTCGCTCCGCTTCTCAGAATGACAAGGATCGGATTTATTGGTAGGTCTAATCCGATATCCAAAGCTCAACTAAGGCGTGCTCCGAGCCATGATCCCTTCTCCGATGGCCGAAGACACCTCCCAAGAAATAGCCAGAGGTATGTAAGCAGATGGCCCGATTTATCGCAATTCATAACGTGCCGGGAATTACCGAAGACCAGTTTCGCGACAAGCTGGACGCAGTGAAGAAGTGGCGTCCCGACCGCCGGACAACAATTCTTAAGGTGTACGGCGACCTAGCCAACGGCACCCTGGTTTCCGAGTGCGAAGCAGCGGAGCGATCTCACTTTGAAGACTGGATAAAGATGGTGGGCTGGCCTGCGGCCACCATTCACAAAGTGGACATGATTTGTCAGGTGGGGAATTTCTGGAAACTCTAGGCGACTATTTTGAATAATGGTTCGCCCGGCTCACCAGGAGCTTGATTCTAACCCCGTCCGCTCGTCGTGAGCCTGTCGCGTGAGCGTGATTTGAACCCCGTCTGCTCGTCGTGAGCTTGTCGAAGGACCTCAGTATAAATCTGTCAACCACACCGCCGGCATTACTCCCGCCCCTTCCTGCCCGGCTCTACCGTCCAGGAACTCAAGGGCCAGCAACGTAGCCAGACCCGCCCTAGGATCAACTCTCCGTCCACCGGTCCGAAACTCCGGCTATCCCGGGATTCCTGACGGTTATCCCCTACCACAAATAACTCACCCGGACCGTTCCACCAAGTGCGGTTAAGATCCGGCCGATCCACCGTCCATCCATTCAGATAGGGCTCCGGCAACAACAAATCGTCGATGTAAACCTGCCCGCCCGCGACCCGGACTTGTTCATCTGGAAAACCGACAATCCGCTTGATAAAGATACGCTCCGGGTACTCCGGATGACTAAAAACCACTATGTCGCCTCGCTCCAACCGGATCGACCGCCTGCCGGAGCGCACCGCCACCACCGACTGACTATCAACCAATGTCGGCTCCATACTGGCCCCGTCCACCACGAACCTGGCCGAGGTGAAGAGATATATCAGACGTTGGATAAAACCGGTTATGAAATCCATCGCTACGTATTTTACTCTCATTCGGCAAAACGACAAAAAGGCCTGGGCAGTTTTGCTTTCCCTCATTTCGCTACATCATCGCCTGCGCAGACCCTCGATTGACTTGCTAACTAACCCGATGTGCAGGATTTAAATTAGTTTAAAAAATATTGAAAGTCCAGGCCCAAACACCTCTACTAGAAGTAGGTAGTTCCTGTGGAG
>MUCU01000059.1 GCA_002817055.1 SAR202 cluster bacterium Io17-Chloro-G7
AAATTTCGCCCTTCCCCATCAAGCACCTCCACACACCTTTGGGGAAATCATAAACTAAATTTCAAACTATGTTCAAGTTTTGAGATAGTTTCTAAGTCGTCGCCATTTATCAGGATTATCGTAGCACCAGGCTGCTCAGCTTCTTCTTGGGCACCGGCACTGAAGGTCGATGTTGTAATGAAGATGCCACGCTCGTACCTGCCAATCATTCCGCCCTTGAAATCGCGTATAGCTGGCGAGCCTACCTGGTTTCCTTCCGCCCAGCGTTTAGCTTGAAAACAACATAATAGTTTCAGGAATGGGACACTACCTTCACCGTCAATCCCGCCATCACCTGAATGCCCTGTAACGTGGACGTCAGAGAGTCCTTTGTATTTCAGAAATTCGGCAACCAGGGCCTTCGAATTGCGATGGAGCTAAAGAGTGCAAGTGGGCCTTCAACTCGTCGTCTATCATTAGCGCATCCGATGACGGCCTTTCGGTCTCAATAGGCGCGGGTGTTGGTGGGAATCCTGGAGTCACGGCGATAGATGGATCCCGACCTTGAGTTGTAACCTGTCCGTCGTCAGGCGCTGGTGCAGGCGCAGGCGGAGGTTCGCTCTTCATGGAACGTAAAGGCTTGGGTTGCCACCTAGCACCTGCGGCCTCAGATATGGAGTAGTCAGACCGAATGAATTCCTCCTCTGAGTCGAGCCCCAAGCGCTTCAGATTGCTCCGTAGCCGTTGCTTGCCCTCAGGTGTGATTTCCCACATTCCAGGGCGGTCACCGTTAAGCTGCCTCATCTTCTTAAGATTATTTCTGGCCCAAGCGATCATGTTGGGCCATACTAACTCCCCTGTTTTGCGTAACTGCTTCATATCATTGGCTGTCAGGGCAGGGAGGTGTTTGCTTACCGCTTGGCAGAATGCGGGATATTCGATTAATCTTTGGATCCGACCACCATGTCGCTCCAATTCGAGGAGAAGCGGGAGCTCGATATCTGCGTAGCTTGGTAGCGCCATGTTAGTCCACCTCGCTGTTGGTCCTTTACCAGTACCCCTTAGCCGCTAATTTGCTGGATTATTTCATCAAGGCGCTGTTTACGCTCTTGCAAGCTTTTGAGCCGCTCTTCCTCGGTTTCCACAACATCCGGTTTGGCTTTGGCCCGGAAATTCGGATTGGACACCAACTTGGAAACCCGCTCTAGGTTATGAGCGCAGTCGTCCCGTTCCTCTTGAAGGCGCAGGGACTCCGCCGCAAGGTCCACTACTCCTTCCAATGGCAGGTGGACCACCAACTGGTCGACCAACAAGGTCACGCCACGACCGGTGTTCGCCGGGACCGAATCGCCGGAATAAATCCGTAAGGGTTCCACTCGGGAGAGGGCCCGGATGACTTCGGATTCCTCTTCCAACGCTTGCAAAGCGCCGTTGGCCTGTACCACTGCCTCCAGATTCTGGTTGGCGGGAATATGCAACTGGGCCCGGGCGTTTCGTACGGCCCTGATGGCTTGCATAACCAGCGCAATTTCCTCTTCTGCTCGGTCGTCTCGCCGGTCCCCATTCGCCGTCGGATAGGGCGAAACCATGATAGATTCAGCCGCATTGCCTTCGCTGCCGGATTCTTGGGGCAACCGGGCCAACAGGTTTTGCCAGATTTCTTCGGTGATAAAGGGCATGAATGGATGGAGCAGCCGTAATGTTCTCTCTAGGACATGGGCCAATACCGGCAAGGGCGATGGGCCTGTCCCGGAGCGCATGCGAATCTTGGCCATCTCTATGTACCAGTCGCAGAACTCGTTCCAAATAAAGTCGTACAGCTTTTGCTGGGCGTCTCCCAGTTCGAAGTTCTCCAGGGAGGCATTCACCTCGGCGGTGACCCGGTCCAACCGGGCGACAATCCAGCGGTCTTCCCGGTGACTGGGTAACGGCAGGTCGTGCCAACCGTCCAAGCCTGGCTTGCCTTCGAGGCTAGTCATAACGAACCTGGCGGCGTTCCAGACCTTGTTGGCGAAGTTGCGGGCCGATTCCAGCCTAGATTCGGTGAAACGCAGGTCGTTGCCGGGAGCGGTGCCGGTGGTCAGGGCAAACCTCAGAGCGTCGGTACCGTACTTGTCGGACAACTCCAAGGGGTCCATGGTGTTGCCCCTGGTTTTGCTCATCTTGGCGCCGGTGGCGTCCCGGATCAATCCGTGGAGGAACACAGTGCGGAAGGGTACCTCGCCGGTGTTTTCGATGCCCAACATAATCATGCGGGCGACCCAGAAGAACAGAATGTCGTAGCCGGTTTCCAACACCGATGTGGAGTAAAAATAACTCAAGTCTTCGGTGTCCCCCGGCCAACCCAGGGTGGAGTGGGGCCACAGACCGGAACTGAACCAAGTGTCCAGAACGTCTTGGTCTTGCTCCAGGTTAGTTGAGCCGCACCCTGCGCAGCTTGCCGGGTCTTCCACCGAGACGGTCATATGGCTACAATCGCCGCAATACCAGACCGGAATCCGGTGTCCCCACCACAACTGTCGGCTGATACACCAATCCCGTATGTTTTCCAGCCAGTTTAGGTAAACCCGGTTGAACCTCTCCGGCACCACCCGTATTTCTCCTCCGAAAACGGCGGCGTGGGCCCGGCCAGCGATGCTGTCGGGTTGGTCGTGCTTCCCCAGGTTTACAAACCATTGAAGGCTGATTAACGGCTCTACGACAGAGGCGCATCTTTGGCAGTGGCCCACCGAGTGGCGGTATTCTTCGGTCTTTTCCAGCAACCCCATGGCGTCCAATTCGCTGGCAATCTCCCGGCGGGCTTGGAAACGTTCCATCCCGGCATACTTGCCACCGGCCTCGGTAATATTGCCGTCCAGACCGATGATATTGATAATTGGCAAATTGTGGCGTTGGCCGATGTCGAAGTCGACAGGGTCATGGCCGGGGGTGACTTTAAGCGCTCCGGTGCCGAATTCCGGCTGAATTGCCTCGTCGCCCACCACGGGGATGCTGCGGTCCATGATTGGCAGGATGACCGCTCGCCCCAAGGCGTTTTTATGTTTGGGATCGTCGGGGTGAACCGCAACGCCCGTGTCGCCCAACATTGTCTCAGGGCGTGTCGTCGCCACAGTCACATTGTTTGCCGGGTCGTCGGCAATGGGGTAACGGATGTAGTACAACGTGCCATCGACTTCGCTGTAGTCCACCTCAAGGTCGGAAAGGGCAGTGGCGCAGCGGGGGCACCAGTTGATGATTCGCTCGTGCCGGTAAATTAACCCTTTTTTGTAGAGATTCAGGAAGGTAGTCCGGACGGCCCGGCTGGGTCCCGGGTCCAGGGTAAATTTATGGCGGCTCCAGTCGGCCGAGAGGCCCAATCGCCGGGACTGCTCATGGATAACACCACCGAACTTGCGGACATGGTCCCACACCATTTCAACAAATTCTTCGCGGTCGAACTGGTGGCGGTTCTTGCCTTCTTCAGCCAACCGCCGCTCGACGGCCCACTGGGTCGCGATGCCAGCGTGGTCGGTGCCGGGAAGCCAGAGAGTCGGGTCGCCCAGCATACGATGCCAGCGGACCAATGCGTCTTCAATGGCCTTTTCCAGGGCGTGGCCCAAGTGGAGCTCGCCGGTCACGTTGGGAGGCGGCATAATGATGGTAAAAGGAGGCTTATCCTTGTCTATGGTGGCTGTAAAGTAGTCTTTATCCAGCCATTCCTGGTAAATCCGCTTTTCAACATCGGCGGCATTGTAGGCGCTGGGAATGTCGGACGAGGCCCGTGAGGTCATTGCGTGGTCCTTTATCGCTTTGGGGCGTCCCGTACACTGGGGAGCCCCATTTAAACGTCAGGAGTAGACTTCAAGCAAATATATCATTGATAGCCTGGGAGCGTCCATGAGGAGTTTTGAGAGTTGAAAAGGTCGTAATAATCCACGACAGAGGAGAGCCGGAGGGAGAAAAATTAAGGGATGGTGGTGGAGGCTAAAATGGGAAGCTGCTTTTGACTTATGCCCTGGCAGGCTCAGGTTCGGATAATAATCCAGATCGTTGTTTAAGCCCCAACTTTCTCTGGCACCGCGCCGGTTGCTAGTTCCAGAAGGGCCAGGCGCTTCATTCCCTTGTTGGTGTCGCTGGCTACCCGGGCCGGGTCCCAGATTTTTATGCGCCGTTTGTGCAGCCAGTAAGTAAACTCTTTATTGTCGGAGAGGCTTAACGGTTGGCGGCCAGTGAGGTGGACCTCCTCCCGGAATTTTTCTATGAGATCGGTCTTTGAGGCCTCGTAAATGTGGGCGTAGGCCTCCTCAATCAAATCCTCACTGTCCGAATAGCATCTGGCGATGTGCCTTTTACGCACGGCCTCTTCCACCGATAGCTGCAAAGCCTCTTCCACCACCACGCCGTACCAATAATTGAGGTAGGCCCGGTGTTTATTGGCGCCTAATAAATCTCGAAACTCCTCCGGCCCTACCGTCTCGGGGAATCGACCGTAAAACAGCAAGTTTTCCTTTTCTTCTACCGGAATAATGCCGTCCAACTCGGCGCACAACCTTTCTGCCAGAACCAGCCAATCAAAGGCCTCACCTTGGATTAGATACCGGTATGTCCGGCCTTGGTACTCCTCTTGGGGTTGGGTCCAAAGGCCGATGGCTTCCAAAATTGCCAGGTGCCAGGGTGTTCCGGACTGAACCCGCGCTTTTAGGTGCAGCAACGCTTCGGGCGCATTCTGGGCCAGCCCTGGCGAGTCTTCGGCCCCTGGAAAGGGGTTCTGGTTGATTTCCGGGTCCATAGCTTAGCCGCCTCTCGTTAGGGCTGCTTCAAAGATTCCGATGCGTTCCGGCTTCGGCGTCGTGATGAAAGCTAGGAACTGGTCCAGAGGCAAAGTATTTAGCAAATGCCTGGATTCGCACCAGGCTCTACGGGCCACGGCGATGCCGTAACGCCTTTGGCTTAGGTCCGGGTAGTGATGAGAGTCGGTGCTAACCACTAATGGGACGCTCAACTCCCGGGCTCGGTAGGCGTGAATGTCCTTCAAGTCCAAGCGTTCCGGGGAAGCGTTAATTTCCAGGGCTGTGCCTGTTGCTTTTGCTGCTTGAAGTACCGCCTCCAAATCGAACTCCGTGGGTTCCCGTCGACCGATTAAGCGGGTGGACAGGTGGCCTATGATCGTCACGGCTGGATGGTGCATGGCCTTGATGATCCGCTGGGTCATGGTTTCACTGTCTTGACCCATGGCCGAGTGAACCGATGCTACCACCACGTCCAACTGGGCCAGCAACTCGTCGGGATAGTCCAATGTTCCGTCGGCCCGGATGTCGACCTCAGAGCCGCAGAGAATCTTGATGGAGTGCTTGCTTTGTAGGGAGCGCAGCAGTGCGATTTGCTCGCTTAGCCTTTCGTTGGAAAGACCGTTGGCGACGCCCCGACCAGAAGAATGGTCGGTCAAGGCCATGTATTGGTATCCTTGGTCAGCCGCAGCGACCACCATGGTTTCGATGGGGTCTCGACCGTCGCTCCAATTGCTGTGCAGGTGGAGGTCGCCCGTCAGGTCGGTTTCTTGGACTAACTTGGGCAATTTGCTCTCTTGGGCCGAATCCAACTCCCACATGCCAAGTCTAAGTTCCGGCGATATGTAGGGTAGTCCGAGACGAGCGTAAAACGCGGTTTCGTCGGCAAACTCTTCCACCTTGCCGGTGCTAACCTCGGTTATCCCGTACTCATTCAGGGACAACCCCATGCGGTTGGCGTAGTCGCGCAGGCGGATATTGTGTTGCTGGCTTCCGGTGAAGTACTGAAGCATTGCTCCGAAAGATTCTGGTCCGCTGAGACGCAGGTCTACCTGTATCCCTGGCTCGACAACAACGCTGGTTTTCTTTGGGCCGTGTACCAAGACTTCTTGGACGATATCCAGAGATACCAAGGCATTTCCAGCATCTTCTGGACTTGGAGAAGTGCCCACCAAGTCGATGTCGCCGATGGTTTCTTCCCACCGTCTCAGACTGCCCGCCGGGAAAAGGGGACCTATTTCCGGGCAGATTTCTCGGAGCCGACTAATGACATTTTCGGCCAAAGGCAAGGCTTGGCCTATCGGGGTTCTCTGGTCCTTGGTCCGCAGGGTCTTGATATGGCGCAGGATGTTGTCGGCGGCTTTCTGGCCCATTCTGGGCAGGGACGCCATCCTGCCGTCCCGCACCGCTTGCTCCACGCCTTCAACTGTGCTTATTTCCAGCTCTTTGGTAATGAGCATAGCCGTCTTGGGACCGACTCCTGGCACATCCATGAGGGTCAGAACCCCGTCGGGCAACTCGGCGATCAGCCTTTCGTAGGCCGAAACCCGCCCGGAGTCCAGCAACTCGTGGATCTTGTCGTTGATGGCCTTGCCAATACCGGGGATTTTCTTCAGGTCAGTACCGTCAGCAACTGCCTGAGCAACGGAGAAGGACAGGTTCTCAATGGTACGGGCGGCCCGCTGGTAGGCCCTCACTTTGAACACCGTGTCTCCCTTCATTTCAAGAAGGGTGCCCATGTTTTGAAACAATTGGGCTATGTCATCGTTGCTAAGTGTCATCGGACTTCATATTTCTGATCAAGGTACAGGAATTCGGCTTTTTCGAGTATAACCCCTTTTCGTGGCTAAATTGTCACGTCTGAACCGGCGGCAAGAACCGCTCGATAATGGTGGTTTGATAATCAGATATTTCGATCGCAGAAGCTCTGAGACTCGAGTTCAGTCCCCATTCTTGTCGAGGGGGTCGCTTTAGCCTTTAATTTGGTAATTCCGGCGGCCAAACAGCGTCAGGAAAAGCAGGTTTGGCAACAAGTGCATACTAAATGGGTGTGCGAGTCGTTGACCGGTTACGGGCAATTTTATTATACTCTATACTGACCTAAGCCCCTAGCCCCCGCAAGCGGCTGTGCCTCAAAAGTCTCCAGGAGTACGTCATTCTGATAGAAGCGAAGAATCTTTTACGCTCGAGGCAATAGATTCTTCTTCGCTGCGCTCCTCAGAATGACAGATTTGAGGCAAGATCCCGGCACGCGCATTTGGGGTTTGTGTCCTTTTCTGGCATCAAATTTTACTTCTCCCGTTAGCTTGATATTCAATATGTCTCAGGAGTGGCACTAATCGTGGATATTACTTGGTTGGGACATTCCTGTTTTCGCTTGAGGTCCGACGATCTTGTGATTCTGACCGACCCTTATCCCCTTTCGTTGGGGTTGAGGCCGGATGCCAGGCCAGCGACAGTAGTGACGGTGAGCAACACCCATCCCAACCACAGCAACATTGAAGACGTAACTGGCGAGCCAAAGGTTTTCCACGTACCGGGCGAGTATGAGTACTCAAGGATTTCCGTTCGGGGTGTTATGACCCCATTGCCACCGGACACGGCGATGGATCAACGGAACGTTGCTTATTCTATCGAGATTGACGGCGTGAATATTTGCCATTTGGGGGACATATCCCGACCTCTAGGCACCCGCCAACTTGATGAGTTGTCTCCGGTGGACGTGTTGCTGGTGCCAACGGGAGGGGGCTGTACCATGGATTTAGCTGCAGTGCTGCAGATCATGCAAGACCTGGGTCCCAAAGTGGTGATACCCATGCACTACCGCATCCCCCCGATTGACGAAGAATTACAAGGGGTCGATGTATTTTTGAGCCGAATGGGATTGAGCGATGTGCAACCTCAACCACGCTTGGTTGCTACGGCGTCAAATCTCTCACCGGATATGAGGGTGGTCCTGTTGGCATCTCAGGGTCGAGCGGCGTAACCCGAACCATCGGTTTGGGCCTAGCGAAAGAAACCTCGGGGTCAATTCCACGATTCTTTCCCCAGCATGTTTCAGGGTGCCATCGCTGGTCTTAATCCAGCCTCCGACGAGCCAGCAATATCATCCCCGCCCCGGCAGCTACCGCAACTGCGCCTACGATCAGCGCCAACCGTGGAATAGCGGTGATTGCAGGGTCCCCCGGTACCGGCAATATTGCTGTGGGTGTGGGTTGCATGGTGGGGGTCACAGTGGGTATGGGCGTAGGAACCGGCAAAGGCAGATTGAAGGTTAAGTCCGCGACGTAGAAATCAAAAACCCCAACGAAGTCGGTCGTCTCTTCGGCCTTGATGCGCCCAAAGTCATTAACTAAGTAGAAGCTGACCGGGAGCCCGATTAGCGCCTCGTCCGAAGGATTAACCTCCAGAGACTCGTACCTCCCACCTGCTTGCAATTCAACGGGTTTGCTTTCAAATCCGGTCACGCAATCGAGCACACAGCCGATTAGTTTAGTGCCAGCTGGCGCCGGAACGCCTTGAAGAGTGACTGTCCCCGAATAAAAGTCTTGGAAAAATGGCTGAGGGGGCCTTTCGCCCTGCTGTGGCACAGCGCCTATAGCAGTGACGGCCATAACCACGATCGTTAATATAAGGAAAGTCGCCTCCCACCGCACCGCAACCGCCTCCCTGGATTAAATGGGCGTTCTGCCCGTAGATCCAGTGCCCTAAGGGTCAGTCCCCGAAAATCCAGTCCCCGAAAATCCAGTGAATGACGGGCCAATGATTCAAGGGCGGTTCTCCACATCGGCGCCTGCTCTTCAAAGGGATACGCGCCAAGGATGGTTAATCGTCAATGGCCTAACTTCACAGAAGAGTTCTTAGCTGTTGACTATAGCCTTATCTGGAATTACGTAGCAATGCTGGGGACGACCGATTAGGAAGAGTTTCCGCGCCCGACCGATTTTGGGGCGTGTGGAGATTAAGAATGTAAGTGGAGGCTCGGCCTTCTGGATGAATTGCGGACCGGATAGATTACAGACCCTCACTAAATAAAAGAGCCCCGCGGTTCCTCTCGGAATGCGGGGCTCTTTGCCGCTAACTAGATAAATGGCTGAGATTGGGTCAGGAACCCCTTCTCATGAAGAAGACTCCGCCAGCACCCAACAGAGAGATGATCGCAATTATCAGTGCTACTACAGCGAGGGCGACTCCGCCGTCGTCACCGGCTGCGCCAGCAACACCGGCTGCTCCGGCAGCACCGTCGGCGCCATCGGAACCGCGGGCGCCTCGCGCTCCATCGGAGCCATCAGCCCCGTCGGAACCGGCAGCGCCATTTCGGCCAGCAGCTCCATTGGCTCCGGCATCTCCCGTGGCGCCCTTGGAACCGCTTGCGCCACGGGCTCCTCTGTCACCCTTGGGGCCAGGACCGGCCGCACCGGCGGGGTCTACATTGGTGCCACCAACCAAGAGTGTGCCCTGGGGGGCTATAAGGAACCAATCTCCATATTGCCCATATAAATCTCCAGGGGCAACGTCCTTGAAGTAATAATACAGCGGCCAACCATTGTAGGTTACCTGGGTACGGCCATCTTCCCACTCCAGGGTGCCCAGCATGTCAGCGTTCGCGCTGTCGTTAAATTCCGGCTGGTCCATAGCGACTGGGTCTTCACCGGTCCACAGTGGCGGCCACACCTGCGTGCAGGCTTCCACCGCGCATCGAGCGACCGGCGCTTCCGATCCGCTGCCTTGGGTATCCACCGTGAACAAATACAGGCTCATTCCCCGGTGGTCAACCAAGTATTGGTTTAGCCCAGACCATGCGGTTGACACAGTTGCCGCAATGGAAGAGGGAATGTTGCCACAGGTGGTGTAGTTGCCGGGGTTGCCGGCTTCGTGAGAATTTATGGCGTGATTGCCGTCGGTCAAAGAATCCAACGTGGCCGCCACCGTAGTGTTCGATCCGCCGCTGCCGTCAACGAAGCTGGTCAGCGCTTGGTCTACACCGCCCAGAGAGGCACCGCATTGCCCCAAGTGGATGTGGACCAACTCAGTCTCCAAGGCGCCACTGGAAATGGAAAGCACCACGCGCGTGTCTGGCCCTAACTCGGTCAGGATCGCGCTACCCCTCTGACCGGAATCGTTCAGTTCGAGTAGGTCAATAGTTACCACGCGGCCTGGAACCACAGGCGCGCTGGTTACCGTCAGAACTATTTCATCACCGCCGCCCTGCATCCACGTGGCGGTTTCGGCTACGGATTGGCCGTCGAGCAGGAACGAAATTGCTTTTGCGGCATAGGTTGAGTCTTCCTGGTCTATCACCAGGGTAAAACTACCTCCGGCGATTGTTGCCGACGCGACTTCCGCATCGTCTATCCAAGCGGTTACTATCGCGCCGTCTTCGGCTGCGACTCCGTCTATGGTTGCGGAACCTACGAACACATGGGGTGGCACCCGTTGGGCGGAAACCACCGAGGGCAGCGTAAGCACCAAAGCCATGACGGCCAGAATAAGTATTAGCCTCGATTTGGTCATGAGTCCTCCTCTTTTGGATTAGTATTCTAAGAACCTGGATAACTTATGTATCTTGTTGTATCGCACCCCGCGTATTAGACCGCGCCCCTTTGGAAGGGTCTAAAGGGTTAATTTTCCGTTGCCTAGCGTAGATACGTTTTAGCTTTGGAGCTGGATTCAATGGAACCGGAATCAAGAATTTGGATGTTTGAAGATAATTTATTAAAGAAGAGCGCTCCGACAATATTGTGCCGGAGCGCTCTATCAAAGTCTCAGCAAAGAGGGGAGAAGATATTAGCTCCTCCGGCCCATTGCGACTCCACCTCCGGCTATTACGATAGCTATGATAGCCAGGATTAGAGCGACAATCCCTAGGGCGCTGCCTCCTCCATCTTCACCTGCTGCGCCAGCCACACCGGCTGCGCCGGCAGGACCTACGGAACCAGTAGCGCCAGCCGAGCCGACTGCGCCATCGCTACCTGCCGCGCCGTCTTGTCCGTCGGCGCCAGCCGAGCCTCGGGCGCCAGGGGAACCGTCGGCCCCGTCAGCGCCATCTGCGCCTGCGGCTCCTCGAGCACCTCGAGTGCCTTGCGGTCCCTCGGGGCCTTCCGGTCCTACCGCTCCGCCTTGACCGCTACCCGGTACGACGGTGGCGACCGGCGCGGGTTCAGGTGTCGCGGTGGCTTGCGCTGGGGCTGCGGAAGTCAGAGTTACCTCGGTCCCTCCGCCTTGCACCCATGCGGTGGTTTCCGCAGCTTCGACCCCATCAATGGTGAAGTGGACCATCATGCCTGCGAAAATTTCATCACCTTGGTCTACAACTAATAAGAATTCACCGTTTGCCACCGTGGCAGTCGCGACCTGGACGTCGTTTACCACGGCTGTGATGACTGTTCCGTCTACTGCGGCTGCGCCGTTGATATTCGAGCCCACGATGGCGTGGGCTGGGACTCTCTGCGCCCCAACGGTAGCAGGTATGGCGAATATCATCACCAACCCAACCATCAGCGCCAGGATCTTCAGTTTGGTCATCTATTTTACCTCTTGCTCTATGATAGC
>MUCU01000060.1 GCA_002817055.1 SAR202 cluster bacterium Io17-Chloro-G7
CGTCGACTCAACCATCACTACCCCTCCCCAATTCCATCATGATGGCTACTATTTTATACAAATTTCAAATTGCCATTAAGACGCGATTGCCCTGCTCCTCGGGGTCGTTGCCCCAATCGCTGATGATCTCTTCATTGTAGCCGGTCTCGACGAGATACTTGGACCTTGATTTCTCCTTGCGGATCTTCATCAAGCAAGCGTTGACTACGATGCGGTATAGCTAGGTTGACACTTTGGACTCCCCTTTGAATCTACCGAAGGACCGGTAGGCGGAAATGAATGCTTCTTGGACTGCGTCCTCCGCGTCCTCAACGTTTCGCAACATGCGGTACGCCACGTTGTAGGCGAAGTCTGCGTAGTCTTCCACAACCTGGGAAAAGGCCTGTTCCGATTCATCTGACATTGTTGAAGTATATGCCTTCTGAGTCACGTTGGGGATAGAAACCGCTGAACTGGAACTCGTCATCAATCCAATCTCCTGAAATCCCGAGTGGTCTTTTTAGCGGCGTGAGCAGTTCATGGCTGAAACCACTGCGACTGGCGGCCCGGGTCGACCGTAAGGTTCGAATGGATTTTCTCAACGCCATATCGACTGCTATCCGTTGTGGCCAACGGTAGCGGCGATGCGGCGGATCTCGAAGAATAGGTCTGCCGGGCTACAGTCCTTGGTGACGTAGCCATCGGACCCGGCGGCAATGCTCGCTTCCACGTATTCCGTAAAAACGCTGAAAAACAAGATCCTCACGTCGGGGAGACTCTCTTTGATCCGCCTAGTGGCCTCTACTCCGTCCAGGCGAGGCATCTGAGCGTCCATGATCACGACATGAGGGCGCAATCGGCCTGCTTTGTCTATTGCTTCCAGACCGGCCTCAGCAGCCCCGACCAAATCCATGTCGGGTTCCCCGGCGACAAGCCCCGATAGACTATCCCGGATATGGGGCGAATCTTCAGCAATTAACACTCGGATCATCTTACCTCTGGGTCGATGGTTTACCGGATGCTTGAAACCTGAAACCTGAAACCTGAAACCTGTTGCGCTCATCCTACCGCCAGGCCATTGCGGCCACATCCTTCACTGCGCCGAACAAAAAAAGAAAAGAGGTTGACAGTAGCGTCAACCTCTTGGACTACACGGAGTGTATTGACGGAAGCTTTATAATTCGATAATTCCCTTTTTCAATCCCTCAGACACCGCCTCGGTACGGCCATTTACGCCTAGTTTGCTGAAAATACGCACGATATGAGTTTTTACCGTGCTTTGGCCGATCAGGAGTTGGCTGGCAATCTCCTTATTAGCCGCTCCAGTGGACATAATCTGTAAAACCTCAATCTCCCGGTCGGAAAGGAGCGTTTCCGGCGGATGGGCGTGACTTAGCTGACCCAGCCGGTCCAAGAGCCTGCTGGCTATTTTGGGCTGAATCATGGATTCCCCTTGGTGGACCGTTCGGATGGCCTTGACGACATCGTCGGGAGGAGAGTCCTTCAGCAAATAGCCTCGGGCTCCGGCCTCTATGTCGGTGAAGATGTACTCGTCGGTGGCGTAAGTTGTGAGGATAATTATTTTAGTATCCGATCCTTCACCAAGAATCTGGGTTATGGCCTCTACACCGTCCATTTCGGGCATTTGCAGGTCCATCAGGATAATATCAGGGAGCAGGCCTCGCGCCTTGACCACAGCCTCGACGCCATCGGCAGCTTGGCCAACCACTGAGAGATCTTCCTGTTGGTCCAAAACCGTGGCCAGTCCCTGGCGGACGATTGGATGGTCGTCTACGATCAAGACCCTTATCCGCATCGATTTGTAGGCGTCCCGGGTATATTCACTCATGATTAACCTTGGGCATTATTAACCTCGGGCGTGGTCCCTGTCTCCGGAGGCACCGGAATCGCAGCAACCACATTGGTCCCGTTCCCCAGCGAACTCTTAACCGTCAACCCTCCGCCCAAAAGCTGGGCGCGTTCCCTCATGCTGATGAGGCCAAAGCCGCCTTTGTCCTTGTCCCACTGAAGGGGTATTTCAGTATCGAATCCGATGCCGTTGTCGCTGACCGTCAGTTCGATGCCCGTTTTTCCGTAGGCCACAGTTACGGTCACCCGGCTGGCATTGGCGTGTTTCAGCACATTGGCCAGCCCCTCTTGGCAAATTCTCAATACTGCAGATTCAACCCCGCCGGGCATCACCCTCTCTTTACCCGTAACGTTAAATGCGGTGCCAAGATTCAAGCCGGTGGTTTTGGCCGTCTCTTGCTCCAAGGCTTCTACCAATGAAAGCCCCTTAAGGGGTCCGCTGCGCAGGTCCCAGACGGAACGGCGTGCTTCTTGAAGGGACTCTTTCGCCAAGTCTCGCACCTTGTTGAGACTTTCCAGAGCAGCGTCGCCACCAGCTTTCACCGTTAATTCGGAAGCATTTAACAGCCAGATGATGGCCGTAAGGCTTTGGGCCAAAGAGTCGTGGATCTCCCGGGCCAGGCGATTGCGTTCCTCCACTAAAGCCAGTTCCCGTTCCGCCGCCTCGGCTTGGCGGCGCTCGGTAATGTCTCGAACCATGGCGATTATTAGATGGCCTTCGACAATTTGCCCCAGCGAATTTTGACTGGCAATCTGAATGGACGAGGCGGACATCTCGGCAGGGAGGATATTGCCCAACTTGGTGCGGCAGGTTAACTCGTCGGTCCAACCTCTGCCGTTGTCGAATACAGACTGGGCAAACGCTTGGAGGACCGCCATTTCATTTGGGTGAATGGCGGATACGGGGAGGGAAAGCAATTCTGCGCGGGAGTAACCGAGCATGGCGCTGGCCTTGGGATTAGCGTCGACTATGCGATCTTCGACCGGATCTATCACAAAGATTGCGTCGTTGGAGTGGTCGAAGACGGTCTGGTAGATCTCCTCTTTATCGTTTGACACAGACTGGATGAGTGCAGGGTGGTGGTGGCCTGTGCGCGAGGGAGCGCCGTATTGATGAAAGTCTTGTTCGCTCATATCGGCCCGTTAGCCAACTGCGGCTGGAAAGCCGTCTGGGCCGGGCGCCAATTCTTTCTCTTAGTGTGCTGGCGTTTATTGTACCGCACTGTAACCAACTAGCCGAACCCCCAGAGCACTTGCTAGATTTCGGGTGCTCTTTTCTCCTACGAGGAGGAAACTCTTGGGCACGCTCAGAGCTTTTGACGGCTAAGACAGTGGCTTACTTGGGGAGGAATCAACCCCACTAAGAACTATAGGTTCGATTCGCCAAGTTTGTCCACAAGTTACGGATGGCTGTCCGCGATCGGACAGCCATTCCAATTGCTTAAACGATGTCTACACGGGTCGGTGCGCACCTAGGAGCACCTATCCCTGATTAAAGCCTTCCACCGAAAAAGATAGGTGCCTGTTTCTTGTAGACTTGGATCCGATTACGCGGCGACTCCACCACGAATATCCTGTCCTCAGCGTCTACGGCCACTGCGATCGGACCCCAGAACTGCTTCTCTCTTTCGATTCCCTGGGCAATCTCCCGCTCGTGCCACATTTCGGAGTTGGCGTCCAGCTTGTCCTTTCCCCACTTGGAAATGGTGCCGTCGCCCGATATATTGGCTATCGAGTCGCCGTCGGGGGAAAATACCTGCAATCTGTCATTTTCCCAATCGGAGACGTAGACGTAGCCTTGGCTGTCTACGGCAACCCCCGTCGGGCGCTTGAGTTGGCCGTCGCCGATTCCGGAGCTGCCCAGGCTTGACAAAAATCGACCGTCGGAAGTGAACTTTTGAATACGGTCGTTCCGCCAGTCGGCAATGTACACGTTGTTTTCGGTGTCAGTAGCGATACCCCAGGGTAGGTTAAACTCCCCCACTCCGCTGCCTGGCGAACCCCATTTGCTGATAAACTTGCCTTCTTTCGTGAACTTCTGAATCCGGTTGTTAACACTGTCCACTATCAAGAGGTTGTCGTCTCCGTCGAATACCAAGCCGGAGGGATGGTCGAGCTCGCCGTCGCCACTGCCGGGAGTACCCCATTTGCCGAGCCACTCGCCGTCTTTGTCGAAGACTGAAATTCGGTTCAGCCACTCGTCGGCCACGTACACGTTCTGGCTCGCGTCTATAGCTATGCCGGCCGGCCAGATCAAGGAGCCGTCGGCTGCGGAAATGGTGGTGTCGCCAGCCGTGGTAACGCCTCGGGCGAACTCACCTACATACTCTTCATCCACGGTGCAGATCGTCACTCGCTTGCCGTCGGGCCGGTACTCGTAGGACCGGTTCAGAACGTACATTAAGTCGTCCTTACCCCGGGCCATGGCTACTGGATTGCGAAATCCCGGACCGTTAAATTCACCCCGCCCAATGCTGTGGCTATATTGAAACGAAGGAGCTAATGTCTGCGTCGCCATGTTTTTTACACCTTTACTAAGAATCCTGACTAAACAATCAGAGGGACCCAGTGCTGATGGCTAAAGGCTGAAAGCTTATTGCTGACGGCTAGAGAAAATCCATCTGTTCAAAGCTGCCGCCGACGATGGGCTTGGCGTCGAGACCCATCCACCTTTCCAGTATCGTGGAATAAAGACCACGGAAGTCGTTGTTAAATTGAAGGTCTCCTTCCACCAGTTTGTCCGCCTCCAATGAGGGATATTCGCCGTAGAGGCCGCCCTTAACCGCATCTCCCAAGACGAAGGCCATGCCTCCGGAACCGTGGTCCGTGCCGGAGCCGTTGTCATGCACCCGGCGTCCAAACTCGGTAAACAATAGCACCACCACATCGCCTGAAGCGTCGTGGTCCTGCAAGTCCTGGTAAAAATCTTTGACGGCGTTGGAAGCTCCTTTCCACAGATTTGCGTGGGCTGTAAGCTCCCCAGCATGGGTGTCAAAACTGTTATAGGGTGCGGTGGTGTACAGCACCCGGGTACCCAGTCCTGCCAGGTGGACTTGGGCAATGTTCCTCATGTATTGGGCCACCGTGTTGTTGCCGTATTCCACCGAAGAAGAGTACTTCTCCGGTGCCGTGCTGAGGGTGTCCGCTCCGTGTAAGGCGTCGGTACCCGTCCGTGACAAATAGTCGGTAACTGCGCTTCGGCCAATGGATGGCGAGTACATGCGGGCAAAAATCTCCAGCGCTTCGATTCTTTGGTCATCGTCTATGCCCGTGAGCACCCCGTAGGTTTCTAAGTTGCCCACCGACGCGACAGGCACTTCGGGAGCAGCCAAAGCCCTGGGTAAGCCTCGGCCGAAATTAACCCCAGTCAACACGTTCTGGGCTTGAGGGTCCAAGTCCCTAATGGCCCGGCCCATCCAGCCTTCGGCACCCACCTTGTCGGGTTCGCAGGTGTGCCAAATATCCATTGACCGGAAGTGGGACCGGTTGGGATTGGGATAACCTACCCCTTGGATAATGGCCATCTTCCCCTGGTCGTACAGTTCTTTCAGCGGGCCCATTGACGGATGGAGCCCGATGTAGCCATCTAAGGGCAGAACCTGGTCTTCGGGCACCCGGACCGCCGGGCGATTGTCTGCGTAAAGTGGATCGCCGTAGGGAACCACAGTGTTCAAGGCGTCGTTCCCTCCGGAGAGTTGAAGCACCACCAACACCGGGTCTTTTTTGCTGGAAGTCATTGCTTTGCTCCTTGCGTAGCTCACCAATCATGGTGAGAAATTGGTGCCTGTTAATTTACACCGGACCATTGACTCGCCGAAAAGCTTCGCTCTAACTTCCGAAGCTGTCAGCTGATAGCTTGTTACTCAGCGGTTGTGCCACCGTCGATGACCAATTCCGAGCCGGTGACAAACGAAGCCTCGTCGGAGGCCAGATATATTACTCCGTAGGCAATATCCTCGGAGGTCCCAATCCTCTTTAGAGGCAACCGTTGCATCCGCCGCTCCCGGCGTTCCGGGTCGGTTAGCGTGTCTTTGATCATTTCCGTATCGATGGGACCGGGATGGACCGAGTTGCAGCGGATGTTCTCTTTGGCGTATTGAATCGCCGTTGCCTTGGTGAACAAGCGTACCGCCCCCTTCGTGGCGGTATAGCTGGGCGACCCGTCTAGGCTGCCCACCAGACCAGCGGTGGAGGATATGTTGACGATGGACCCTCCCCCGGCTTGCCGCATGGCCGGTATGGCCTGTTTGGTGCCCAGAAATACGCCTTTCGCGTTTATCGCCATGATCCGGTCCCAATCCTCTTCCGTAGTCTCTTCGATGCTCTTACGGATCAGGATTCCGGCATTGTTGACCAGAATATCCAGTTTGCCGTACTGGTCAACGGCGGTGTTCACGGCGGATTTCCAGTCGGCCTCTTGGGTCACGTCCAAATGAACGTAGGTGGCGTTGTGGCCCAACTCGGCGATCTCGGCCTCAACCTTCTTGCCCTCTTCGTCCAAGATGTCCCCGAACACGATGCTGGCGCCTTCGCTGGCCATCATCTTGGCTTCGGTGGCACCCTGACCTCTGGCGCCGCCGCTGATTAATACTACCTTTCCATCTAGTCGGCCCATTAGCCGCTCCATATTATTAATTAGTTTCAGTTAATGTCGTGAAGCGCACCCGTTTATTTTTGAATTGCACCGGTTCACCCTGGTCTCTTTAAGCGAACTGGTACTCTTGGGTGGCTACGATGAGTTGGAGCACCTGTCCCACTCGGCCAGCGAATTCCTTGCTCTCGGGCTTTAGCTCACCGTCTTTGGCTACATGGTCAACCAGCTCACGCCGGGTGTCCTCGGGAAGCTCGTAGGCGCCCAGCATATCTAGGCAACCGTCCACCAAGCCTTCCGCCGTCTGGGCGCGGCTGTCCGCAGCCATACGGCTGACGATGTTCTGAACGCCGGGTAGGCTGGTGTTGCCCAACTGGTCGGCGGCGAAGTTGATGCGTTCAACCAAAGTTCCGCTATCAATCCACTCTTGGCCCGTGTGCCAGCCTTCTACCGTGGGCGGGTTCATCAAATCTTGACCCATGTAGCGGATCTCCATTGCTATTTGATGGAGTCCGGGCTTTGGCGATTTGAAATCTCCCACCAAGCGCAAGGTGCTGATCACCGCTTCCGCCGGGCTTTTCACCTTGGCGAAGCGCGCGTTCTTGAAGAAATCGGAGTTGAATAGAACCCGGAGCATAGACCGAATGTCGTAGTTGGACCGGAAGTACTCCTCTTCCAGGAGCTTGATTGCTTCTATGTCTCTGGGCGGACTGTCCTGCCATGAAGGAATTTGAGTCTCATCGGCCACGAAGAAATTGTACAGATGCCGGGAAATAAACCTGGCGGCGGCGGGTTGGCGAGCGATTATCTCGATAATGTCCTCGCCGTTCCAGTTGCCGGTCTCGCCCAGGAAAGTCTTTTCCCCATCGTCGTGATCCGCTTCGTTGTATATAAACCCGGCATAGTAACGCCCGTACGGGTAGCGAGGTATAGCGTTGGTTATGGTCCAACCGGTAAAAGCCCTAGCGCAAGCCTTCACGTCATCCTCGGAGTAGTTGGCGTGGCCATCCATGCCCACACCCAAAGAGAACAACTCTAGCAACTCGCGACCGTAGTTCTCGTTAATTGCGTCCTTGTGGCTCATACAGTTGTCCAAGTAAAATACCATCGCCGGGTCTACAGACAACTCCAGCAGCAGTTTGGGGAAACTGCCCATACCCATGCGCCGGAACATGTCCAGTTGGACTTGAATTTGCCCTCCGTGCTCGCACTTGGAGTTCCCGGCGCAGAGGATGCCATGCCAGAACAGCGCCACCTTTTCCTGAAGAGGCCTGGGCGTGTTAATCATGCGGTAGGTCAGGTAGGCTTGATTGATCTCGAGCGCATTCATTTCCTTCCATTCGATGAAGTACCTTTGAAGCACGTCCATGGCCAAGTCTGGCTGGTCCTCGGGATTTAGCAGTTCCTCCACCGTCGCTTCATAGCCCTTGGCCACCCTTTGCTCCAACTCCTCATAGCTGGCGCTAAATCCGGCGCGGCGCATCAAATGGGCCATCAATTGGATATCTTCGCTGGCCATACTTCTCACTCTCCTATCTATAAGCTACTGGCTGAAAGTTACAGGTTAAAACTAGCCTTGGCCTAACCTGCTTCTGTCTGGCTGAATCCGACGTCTGAACGGGGCCTTGCCTGGCTGTTGGAACCAATTATTGGAACCAATTAATGGGAGTCCGTTGCTAGGATATTAAGCACTGACTCTAAAGCTGTCAACCGAAGTCCGGGAATGGTAGGTATCATTCCGGAATGTAGGCATTAAAAGTCCCGGGTATGGGCCGCAATGACGGGTGAGCGACCAATAAATTACTGGTGTGGTTGTCTTTTTGGTGTGGTTGGCTTTTTACGGATGCGGTTCGAAATCCAATGCAATGCAGGGTTCTTGCCCTAAAACCCAGGCATCGTGACCAGGGCCAACCTCAAAGAAATCTCCGGGACCGACTTCCACCTGATTATTGTTGGCCGTATTAACCATCATCCTGCCTGACTGTACCCACCCAATATGCCGCTTTGAGCTTTTACCGGTTTGCTGACCTGCACGAACCGACCATCGCCATCCAGGATTGTAAACCCCTCGGCCTATCGTTACGGAGAGAAGTTTTGTAACGCATCGTTCACTACCGTCAAGGAACACATGGCAGTCAACACTGATTTGACCGGCTTTTATGGTTGCAATATCGTTCATGGGGTGTTCCCAGTAGGATTCGGGCGCCTATAGTTTCTTCATGCTGGTTAGTTTCTGATGGTACGTTTCTCATGGGTTCTGTTTCAGTCGAGAGGTGACGGACGCTGTGACTATCTAGCCGCCGAACCGGCGACGGTGCTGGCGAAGGGTTCAATCATCCATGATCACCGGAATACCCGCAGCTTCGGCCTTGGCTGCCGCCACTGCGTCTACGACACCGTCTTGCATCCAGATATACTTGACGCCAACTTCTATAGCCTCATCCACCACCGGGGACACCAACTCGGAGCGCCGGAAGATGTCCACCATGTCGATGGCTTCGGGCACCGACTTCAGGTCGGGGTAGCTTTTCTCGCCCAACGCCTCTTCGATCATGGGGTTGACCGGGATGATCCGGTAGCCCTGGGACTGCATGTATTTTGATACCCGGTTGCTGATCCGTTCCGGGTTGTTGGATAAACCCACGACGGCGATGGTATTGCTGTTGCGTAGCTGTTCTTCTACTAAGTCCATATAAGCCTCCGCAAATGATGTCATTCTTTTTGCCATAACTTATTAAGAATCAACGTTTTCATTACCGTTCGTTCTTAGCTTGTCGAAGCTTCCTTATGCGAAGGGATGGTGCGACAGGCTCACCACGAGCGGTTGTGGACCCCAAGACCGTTCGCCCTGAGCGTGTCGAAGGGTGATGCTGCGAAAGTATGGTTCGACAGTTGCTGAGCTTGCCGAAGGGCTCACCACGAACGGTTGTAGACTCCGAGACCGTTCGCCCTGAGCCAGTCGAAGGGTTTATCGCTAAGTTATGGTTCGACAAGCTCACCATGAGCGGACTCTGACGGCTATTCGCAATACTATGCACCCCAGCACCCCACTCTAAGCTCCGGGCGATTACCAGGTCTGGCTGTTGATGTATTTGAACGCAGCGATGGCTGCCGTGGCGCCGTCCCCGGCGGAGGTTACCAGTTGGGAAGCGGATTTCTGACGAATGTCACCGGCAGCGTAGAGGCCGGGCACTTCCGTCTCCATGGACACGTTCACGGGTATATGGCCGGCACTGTCGAGCTTCACCAATCCCTTCACTAGGCTGGAATTGGGTTCCAAGCCAACGTAGACGAACAAGCCAGTCAGGTCCACTAAGTTTTCCATGTTGGTAACCACGTTGCGGACGCGCACCCCGGAAACGGTGTCTTCCCCAAGCACTGCCTCGACGGAGGAATTATATACCACCTCGATGCGACGCTCTTGATTTACCCGGTCTACCAAGACCTTCTGGGCGGTCAATTGCTGTCTTTTATGGAACAGCAGCACACGGCCAGCGTACTGGGTCAGGGTCAAGGCTTCGTCGGCTGCCGAGTCTCCGCCTCCCACCACGCCCACCACTTGCCCCATGTAGAGCGGGCCGTCGCAGGTGGCGCACTGGGACACACCCCGACCGTACATTTCTTCTTCTCCGGGAATGCCCATCTTTCGCAGCGTTGACCCGGCAGCCAAAATCACCGCCTTGGCCCGGTAATGGCCAGCGTCGGTAGCGATAACTTTGTACTTTCCGTCACGGGAGACAACCGTCGCTTCTGCCATGATGAACTCCGTTCCGGCGTCCATCGCTTGCTCCTGGACGGCCGGGGCCAACTCGGCTCCGGCAATCCCTTGAGGGAAACCGGGGAAGTTCTCAATCTTCTCGATGTTAATGATTTGAGCCCCGCCCATCATTTGCTCGATTAAACCGGTCTTCAGTCCATACCGAGCGCCAAACATGCCGGCAGTGAGTCCAGCCAGCCCGCCTCCCACGACCAAAACATCATAATCGTTAGCCAAAATAACGACCTCCTAAATCACCGCCATAAGCTGTTTGTTTTCTGTTATCCGTCATTCTATCTGCCAAACACCGGGCACATGGACTCGCAGGCCCATCCGCCGATGGCTGCCCCATGTCCGGAAGGGTCGGGCTTTGGGTCAATTCTAAATGCGAACACCCGTACTGCGACTTAATATCTACGACCTATTTTGGAGATTTTATGCCCCGGGCGCAACCATAATCACGAGGGATTTTCGAGAGCACCGCAAATGTCCTGGTTACGGCTCTGGTTGCGTCCCTACAGTGTTACGCCTAAAATTGAGGCCGCCGATCTGGTAGTCCAATTGCCCGGTTCCCGGCAGAACTGTCAGCGTTGAGATCACAACGGGATCAGCCCGTTGAATCTAGAGACGGAACCTAGACGCGATACAATTCAGAATTTATGAGGTGCACGACAATGCTGGTAGACCTTATTAGCACCACGAACGACCATGGAATCCGCCTGGATGGGGCTTTTTTCGCTCCCCCGTTTGACGCCAAACCGATAGGCCCGGTGGACTCGGTTTTGCTGATCCACGGCTCAAGGGGGAACTTTGCAGAGCCAAATACCAGGGATATGGCCGAGGAGTTGCGCCAGATTGGCTATGCATGCCTGACTCTTAATACGACCGCCCATGACACGGTTTGGGCCAACGCCTCGGACAACATGAATTATGGCAATGCCTACGAAATACTCGACGATACCTGCAGTGATTTGAAAGCAGGCATTGATTATCTCTGGAACGCAGGCTATCGTCACATTGCTTTATGGGGTCACAGCATGGGCGCGGTTAGAGTCGCCTACTACGCCGCCACCCAGCCCGACCAGCGCTTGGCCGCGGTAATACCGGTGTCGCCGGTGCGTTTGTCATACTCCTACTACCAGGCCTCCGGGGACGCCCAGGAGTTCAATGACCTGATCAGCATGGCTAGAGAGCTTGAAGAAAAAGGCCAGGGCCGAGAATTATTCGACGCCGGCTTCCCCATAAAGCAGCTATTTAGCGCCGTTTCCTACCTGGACAAACATGGACCCGAAGAACGCTACAACCTAATTAACCTGGCGCCCAATATACGGATACCCTTGTTCGTGGTGGGCGGTTCCTTAGAAACACACACGAGGCTGCTGAACATGGCCCAAGACTTGGCTGAAGCTGCGGTGAATAGTCCCCAGGTCGAATGTGCGATCATCGACGGAGGCGATCATTCTATCGCCAATAAAAAGAAAGAGGCTGCAACGACGATTTTGCGATGGCTGGCCTCATTGTCTCCCCAACCAGTTAAGGCTTAGGGTACGGCGGCAATAATTTAATTACGGGGGAATTCCCCTCCGCATAAGAGAAATATAATTGAGCTTTCCACTTTGAGCAAAAACGAATTTAACAGCGGGCCGCCGCAGAACCCAGATTTCCAAGTCCATTCCCAGTACGGCGTGAAGGTGCCGATGCGGGACGGCGCCAGCTTGGCGGCTGATATCCACCGGCCAGCTAAAGATGGCCGGCCAATAGAAGAGCCATTCCCCGTTCTACTCCACAGAACCCCCTACAACAAGTCCAACGAAGCCCCGGTTCTCGAAGCCGGTTTCTTCGCCGCCAGAGGTTACGTTACCGTGGTGCAGGACTGCCGGGGCCGGTATGCCTCGGACGGTGGGTTCACCAAGTACGTCGACGAGGCCTTCGACGGCTGCGACACATTGGAGTGGATCGGCCAACAGCCTTGGTGCGATGGCAAGGTGGGTACTTTCGGGCTATCCTACGGTGCGCACACCCAAGCGGCCATGGCTTGCTGGAATCCCAGTCTATTGGCGGCGATGTGGCTGGACTCGGGAGGGTTCTCCAATGCGTTTCTGAGCGGTTGCCGCAACGGAGGGGCATTCGAACTCCGCCAGGTCACTTGGGCATTCAACGAAGCCAAGAACAGCCCATCAGCCCTCGCCCATCCATTTGTCACCAAAGCCGCTCTGGGGCGCCAGGATCTACACGACTGGTTTCAAAAACTTCCGTGGAAGATAGGCCACTCGCCATTACAGTGGACACCGGACTACGAGAACTATCTACACGAAATTTGGTCCCACGAAATCTTTGACGACTATTGGCGTCAGGTGGGATTGTGCGCCGAAGCCTATTATGACGATCTCTCGCCCGTGCCCCAGGTCCATATGGGGAGCTGGTACGACCCGTATGCCACGAGCACCACCGATAACTATGTCGCCCTTTCCAAAAGAATCAAAGGCACCCGACTGATCATGGGGCCTTGGACCCACGGGGCCCGCACGGTTACCCATTCGGGTGACGCCGATATGGGTTCCCAATCAACCCTGGATAACAATCTAGACACGGATTACAATCACCTGCGGCTACGCTTTTTCAACCATTGGCTCAATGGTGAACAAAACGAATGGGATGAGGAACCACCGGTAAGGATATTCGTGATGGGTGGGGGCTCGGGAAAGCGCAATTCCGACCAGCGGTTGGACCACGGAGGACAATGGCGCTCGGAGAATGAATGGCCCTTGGCCCGTGCCCAGAACACGCCGTTTTATTTGCAAGCAGATGGTGGGTTGTCGGCCCAAGCACCTCCCTCTGTTGGCGCTTTGCCCGAACTTCAAAAAATAGCTCAGGACCATAGTTCCTACCTGTTCGATCCCCAAAAACCCGTTCCAACCGTCGGCGGGAACATCTCTTCCGGTCAGCCCATTATGCAGGCGGGAGGGTTCGACCAGCGGGAGTCCCCGGAGTTTTATGGCTCCGAGCACCCATATTTGCCTTTGGCTTCCCGGCCCGATGTCTTGGTGTTCCAGACCGAGCCGTTGACCGAAGATTTGGAGGTTACCGGACCGATCAATGTCAACTTTTGGGTTTCGTCTTCAGCGGTGGACACCGACTTTACCGCAAAACTGTTGGACGTTTACCCACCCACCGAAGACTACCCCGAAGGCTATGCCCTGAATTTGACCGACGGTATAATTCGGGCTAAATTTCGCGACTCTTGGGAGAAGCCGGAGTTAATGGAGCCGGGTCAAGTTTACCAGGTGACCGTCCAAATGCTGCCCACCAGCAACCTGTTTTCCCGCGGCCACCGGGTGCGCTTGGATGTTTCTTCCAGCAATTTCCCCCGGTTCGATGTCAACGGCAACACAGGGGAAAACCCAGGCACGTCGCCGGTGAAAATTTCCGCCCGGAACACGGTTTACCACAATGCGGAACAACCCTCTCACGTAGTGTTGCCGCTGGTTCCCGCCGAATAATTTCCGGTTGAAACTGCCGGTAGAATTTGGGGCGGGTTTGTCGATCTATCGTCAGTTTTGAGTTGTCAATCCTTGGCGGCGCACCGCTCTGGAAGGAGCCCACATTTGGGCCTCCGCATTTGGGCATCAATGATTGCGCAAGATCATCATATATTGTTCGCCGTTCATGTCCCGTGACCGCAAGTACCTGAATCCCGCTTCTTCCGCTATGAACTGAAGCTCCGGCGGGTCTACACGGCGTTCCACCGGGGGCCCGGTCTCGGTTTCTTTTTTATACCACTCCAAGACCGTGCACCACGCATTAGGCCGTAACAGTTCCCTCACCGCCCTCATCAGCCGGGGCTTGTCCGTGCTTTGCTGAATCACAAATGCCATAAATGCCCCGTCAAGTGATCCGCTGTCCAAGGGGAACTCAAACTCGTCACATTTCAGAACTTCAACGTTGCCCAAGCGGGCCTCGGCCACACGCTCCCGGCAAGCCTCCAGCATCTCGTCGTCGATGTCTAAAGCAAAGAGCTTGCCGTTAACCAGGTATTTGCCCAATGGCAGCGCGAAGAACCCTGGGCCGCAACCGATATCGGCTACTGTGCTGTGGAGGTTGATATCGCTGAGAGTCAATACCATAAAGGGGTCCAGCCTCTTGGCCCTGTCCGGATCGAGTAAGCGTTGGATTAGCTCCTGAGCGCTCATTCCGTAAGATTCAGACGTCATCTTCAAATCTCTATCAGTGATAATTTTGGTATGGTGGTCTTCTGTCCACTCAGATAATTTACACGATTGATGTAACGGGGTGCAATTGCCCAATGGGATTGCCAAAAACGAGGGAGGAACCCCGGCGACATTGGCTGCGCATAGTCAAACTAACCGGTGGACATCATATCCGCTTTTGAGGTTAGAACATGAACCCAAGAATACTAAAGAAGGATATTAATTTGATGGGTGCTCACCCAAAAGCAACAGGTGTCTGCCCTGCCAACTAAAGGCATCAGAACTACAATAATAAGGGAAACGAACGGAATATTGGTTCCCGTGCGATTGGTTAATCGAGTCCCGCCGATTCGCGCAAGATAGCGGTTCCGATTATTACCCAGTTAGCTCGGGCTGAATTAGTCAACTACGAGAGTTTATGGGCAGAGTTTTCATTTTCACCGTTAGTTGTATGTGCGTGATATTAATTCTATCAGGCGTGATCATATGGGACTCCTTCTATGAAGGCGAGAAGGCGTTGTATGAGTCGGAATTCCTGAGAGTGAAAACCGCTGAAACCCGGGAGAACCCGAATATTGGGGGCCCAGTTGAGCCAGCGCCGGATAACGAGGATTTTGTGCCGGTCGACTACCAAAAAATGACTCCTGGCTTACAGGAACTTGTCCGGGAAGGGAAGCCCAACGCGGAGATTACGGTCGACCGTATACGTTGATAAGGCCCCGCGATGAGGCCCCGATTACGTTCCACGCTCAGATATAAATACGCCTCGTTTAACCCGGACCTGTAATCCAGACCTGCTTCTGCCCACTTGCTAGTAAATTAAGCGATGGTAACGGTTTTGGCGAAGCCAAGTAGACAAAGGCTCCCAGACCCTCGCTGGCTGGCATCATAAATTGCTGGCATCATAGATCGATTGTTGCGTTGGTCCAAAAGTTACTCTATTTTGCTTGCAGCCCGCTTGCCGGAACCCATCTCTATCACGCTCCTTATGAAGCGCTGGCGAAACTCCCACACTCGCAATAAATTAAGATATTGAGAGTTCGTCCTCAATGGGTACCCATAATCAAAATTATGGCCTATCCTCGGAGGGTGGCGGCCTCGTTGACAGGAGGTGGCTGCCTCGTTGACAGGCCAAAGGCCCCATCGTAAACTACCAGCCGTATACTATCAGCGCATCAGCAATCCCTTTACTACTCCGCATCGGGTTAATTTTGCTCTTGGCCATAGAGCGGTATTAGGATTTGGGTAGTTGTGCCCCCCGCTCTAACAGCCCGGGTCAAAGGCCCAATTCGTCGGCAGACCCCCCGATCTTTTCAGAATTTCGGTGCGAAGCTCACTCGAGCAAAAGCACTCAAAACTTAAGGTATTCACATCCTGTGGGAGATCGGCATGACATCCTTGGCTGGGCAAGACCCTGAAATCGCACAAGCTATAGAGCAAGAAGACCGACGCCAGCGAGACTTTGTCGTGTTAATTGCTTCGGAAAATTACGCCAGCAAGGCTGTATTGGAAGCCCAATCCGGTGTCATGAGCAATAAATACGCCGAAGGTTATCCCGGCCGACGCTACTATGCTGGCTGCGAAAACGTGGATGTGGTTGAAAGCTTGGCCATAAAGAGGGCCAAGCAGTTATTTAATGCCGAACATGCCAACGTGCAACCTCACAGCGGCGCGCAAGCCAATATGGCGGCTTATTTCGCAGTGTTAGAGACCGGAGACCGGGTAATGGGTATGCAGTTGGATCATGGCGGCCACCTTACCCACGGGGCTTCGGTCAATTTTTCGGGCAAGTTGTACGATTTCATGCCTTATGGGGTTGACCGAGAGACCGAACAAATAGACTACGACGAAGTGGAGCGGTTGGCGAAAGAGCATCATCCGAAACTTATAGTCGCCGGTTGTAGCGCCTATCCCAGAACCCTGGATTTTGCCAGGTTCCGCGATATTGCCGACCAGGTAGGCGCGCTTTTAATGGTAGACATGGCGCATATATCCGGTCTGGTGGCAGGTGGCGTCCATCCTTCCCCGTTGCCTCATGCGCAAATAGTCACGTCCACAACTCAGAAAAGCCTGCGGGGCCCTAGGGGGGGATTCATTCTGGCCAATGAAGACTTGGCCAAAAGTATCGATTTTGCCGTCTTCCCATTTCTCCAGGGTGGACCGTTTATGCATACCATTGCGGCCAAGGCCGTGTGCTTTGGCGAAGCGCTATCGCCGGGATTCTCAAAATACGCCGGGCAGGTAGTGGCCAATGCTCAAGTTATGGCCCAAGAGATTTCCGAGGCCGGTCTGCGACTCGTGTCCGGAGGGACGGACAATCATCTTATGTTGGTCGACCTGACCCCAATCGGAATTACCGGAAGGGATGCCGATGCCGCATTGGAAAAAGTGGGCATAATCGCCAACAAAAACGCCATTCCCTTCGACCCCAAGCCACCGAGGGTAACCAGCGGAATCCGCTTGGGAACTCCGGCTATCACCAGTCGCGGCTTCGATGAAGAAGCGGTCAAGCAGGTGTCCCGTCTGGTAGTGGAAGTGCTAAACTCTATTAAAGATGAAAAGGTTCAGAAAAGGGTGGCCGGAGAGGTTAAGGAACTTACTTCCGGATTCCCCGTACCGGGATTGGACCTTTAGTTGAGCCGCTAACTCCTCAATGCTATACTTTCCTTACTTCTGAATAGGTGGTGGATATTCCCTTGCGCCATTATGAACTTGTTGTGGTCCTCAGTCCTATGCTTAACCAAGAGCAGGTTTCCAGCACTTGGGGGCGAATTAAAGACTTTATCAGCACTCGCAGCGGCGACATTACCTACGAAGAACAGTGGGGCACCCGCAGGTTGGCATACCCTATAAGAAAGGGTTCCTATCAGTTCCTAGAAGGTAGCTATCATTTGACTCGTTTTAGCGTGGAGAGGCCCATTAATCAGGAACTTCACACATTTCTACGGGTGGATGATCAGGTGTTAAGATCGTTAGTCGTTGCGGCCCTTCCCCCAGGCATCGAGCCGGAGACCCCCGCCCAAAAACGGGTCGCCGCCGCTGAGATTGCCGCCGCTGCTGCTGCAGCTCGGGCCGCTGCTGCTGCACTAGAGGCTGAAAATGCGCTGGCCGTCGACGAAGCTCAGGTTGCCGAAGCAGTCGCGACCGGTGAGCCCGCCACCACAGAAACAACTCTCGCCGCCGCTCGGGATGCCGAAGTAGCGGTGGCCGAACAGCCCGCGGCTGCTGTAGCTGCGGAACCATCTCCTGCGGAAGCGGAACCCCCAGCGGCGGAACCGGTGGCTGTGGCGGAACCCGCAACGGCAGAGCCTGAAGCGACCGTACAAGAACCACAACCAACGGCTGAAGTGGCGGCCACGGAAACTCCGGAAGCGGAAGACGAAACCGAAGCATAACGAATTCCGGTTCAGAGGGGGCGCTTTGAACAAAATAATTGTAATCGGGAACCTGGGTAGGGACCCGGAAATGCGTTACTTGGACTCAGGTCAGAGCGTCACTTCTTTTTCTATCGCTACAAACCGCAAATTTTCGGTGGGTGGTGAGCAAAGAGAAGAGACCGATTGGTTCAATGTGAGCGCTTGGGGTCGCCTTTCCGAATTGTGCAACCAGTATCTAACGAAAGGACAACAGGTATACGTTGAGGGCCGGCTGCACCTTCGAAGCTATGAAGGCCGTGACGGGCAGACCCGTTGGGTGAATGAAATCAGTCTCACTGACGTTCAATTTCTATCGCGGGGTTCAGGACCCGGGGGAGAATCCCCTTATGATAATGAACCGGGCAATATGGCTTCCAGGCCGGGCGGCGATGACGTTGACGACCTTCCGTTTTAACCACCCCCGCTTTAGATAAAAACAAAATACTAAGACACCTGTTCACTAACCAGTCCAGTAATAGGAATTGACATCGTTAAATATAAACTGATTGAACGAATCTGGAGGATCGTAATCATATGACTAGACCACCAATGCGTGGGCCAGGAGGCGGACCCGGAGGCAGACCCCCAGGTGGAGGAGGTCGCCCCCCCGGCGGAGGCTCGCGGCCCGGAGGCGGAAGGCCACGAGGCCGGTTCGCCCCTCGTAGAAGGGTGTGTTCCTTTTGCGTCGACCACGTTAAATTTATCGACTACAAGAACGTGGAGCAGATCCGTAGATATATTTCAGACCGGGCCAAGATTGAGCCCAGACGACGGACCGGAGTCTGCGCCAAACACCAGAGGACACTGCGAACCGCCATTCAACGGGCCAGACATTTGGCCTTGGTGCCATTTGTCGCCTATCACCATGGGAGCAGCGGTACCCGCAACTGATTCTTGGGCTTGATGGGACAAGGCCCAGTACTGTATCGGCCTAGACAAAATGAATTGTCCAATCGGCAACTTTCGGCTTTTAGCCGCAATGCCGCACCCATGCATCCAGAGGGTCAAATATGGCTAACCCCAGGAGCCGAAGCGACGCTGTCCCACGGATCGGCTTTTGGGGTCGCTGGCGGCGAAACTCCAACCGAAACTCTGGAGGTGACCCCGCCCAGAAGCAAGATTCCCGGGAACGGTTTCATCGGCGTGCTTCTTGGGTTTTGGGCAGTTTCCTAATCCTTGTGATAGTGGCTGTTCTTGCCGCTGGTTATAAGGACAAGTTTTGGGACCCACCGCGGGCCGAAGCTGGCAATGTCCGTGGCGTATCGTTCTCCATGGGCGATTTGGTGCAGCGGATCAGGGTGGTGCAAGGAATCACCGGCACCGCAGACCTAACCACACTCCCTTTCGAGTATCTGCAGAGCTTGCTCCACGCTGAGATTCTTCGCCAAGAGGTGGAAAGCCTAAACATCAACGTTGACGATGAATTTATAGAACAGGCAGCCCGCGTGCAGCACTATCCCAGGGCTCAACCCGGTCAGACTTCGGACCCTGGCCAACTGGACCGGGAATATAGAAACAACCTGCAAATTTATCTCGCTCGCACTGGCCTCTCTGAACAGGAATATCGGGGAATTCTTGAGGAAACCTTGCAGAGGCAAGCACTGTACTTCCAGTTAGGTGCTGATATTCCGGAAAAGGTTGAGCAAGTCGAAGTTGAGTGGATTCGCCTTGAGCTTAACGGGCCAATTACGGCTCCTGAAGTCATCGCGAGATTGGAGACCGAATCCTTTGCCGAGGTTGCTCAAACCGCTGCGGTAAGCGCGGGTTACGCGGACCGGGCCGGTTATGTGGGTTGGGTGCCGCCTGGGGCGTTCCGCGAGATCGGGGACTTGCTGTTTGGCAATCAGAAAAAGGATCAGAAGCCCTTGGACGTGGGCGCAACCAGCCGTCCATTGTTTACCGAAGACGGCATATATATAGTGCATAAGCTTTCCGGTCTCGAACTCCGGGAACTTACCAATGTAATGCGTGCCCGGATGAACAACCTGATGTTGGAAGATTGGCAACGAGAAAAGTTGCGCCAAGGCACTTCCGAGGGTTGGGCCAAAATGACCTTCAACAGCGATCTATATCAATGGGTAGCCGACCAGATCGCTGTCAGCGCACCGCGCAGCGGGTCCGGCGGAATCGGGAACCAACCGGCGCAGAGGTAGACCTTGGCAGTTCCGGATCTGATAAATGTGGGATTGATGGGCTTGGGCGTTGTCGGTGGTGGCGTAGCGGCAAGCTTGGTAGAGCAATCCGGCTCCATTGCCAGCAAGATGGGTCGTCCCATCAGCTTAAAAAAGGTGCTGGTGCGGGATCTGGGCAAACATGGAGACGCCAATCTACCCTCTGGTACCCTTACGACGAACCCAGAAGAGATTTTGGATGATGGGGACATTCATATCGTGGTCGAACTAATGGGTGGAACCCAGCCTGCGGCCGGCTACATAAAGCAGGCGTTATCGTCGGGTAAGCATGTGGTTACCGCCAACAAAGAGGTAATGGCCAAGCATGGTCCCAGCCTGATCTCCTTGGCAGACCGCAACAGGGTTAATTTGCTCTATGAGGCCAGCGTTGGCGGAGGTATCCCCATTGTCGGGTCCTTGATGGGCGATCTTGCGGCAAACAACTTTCACTCTATCCGCAGCATCATCAACGGCACCACCAACTACATACTGACCCGAATGGCCAGAGACGGCGCCGAATTTGGGCAGGCCTTACGGGAAGCCCAGGAACACGGCTATGCCGAAGCAGATCCAACTAACGATGTCGAAGGCATAGACGCGGTTTATAAAGTTTCTATACTTGCTTCATTGGCATTCCATCGCAATGTAAGCCCCAACGACGTTTACCGGCAGGGGATCTCTAGCCTGGATCCCCAAGACTTTCGCTACGCCCAAGAATTGGGTTATGCCATCAAATCGTTGGCGATTGCCACTATGCAGGACGGCGATATTAAAGCTCGAGTATACCCGGCGCTCCTGCCCATGGACCATATGCTGGCCAAGGTTGATGGTGTATACAACGCCGTTGAAGTTGAGGGAGACCTTTGTGGCAAGGTGTTGTTCCACGGTATGGGCGCGGGACGTGAGCCCACAACCAGCGCGGTGATGGGTGACGTCATCGCGGCATCCCGTAGCTTGGTTAGTGGTTTGACTACCGGCAGTTCGCTACCCGACGAAGGACCTACCGCCCTGGGGAAGGCCGAGATAGGTGATTCGCTTGATGACGAGTATAGTCAAAGCGTGCCCGACTCTGCTGATTCTTCGTCGAGTGGCAACAAAATGGACGACCTGATCTGCAAATACTATTTGAGGTTAAATGTGGCCGACAAGCCGGGAGTGTTTGCTCAGATCGGGCGGGTATTGGGAGACGGTGACATTAGCATAGCGTCGGTACTGCAGAAAGATACCAATCAGGCTGAGCAAACGGCTGAGATTGTGATCACAACCCATCCCTCAATGGAGTCGTCGGTGCAAACTTCTCTTCGAGTATTGGCGAGCCTCGACGTGGTGCGGGACGTTAGCAACGTGCTTCGGATCGAGGAATAGTCTACTATTGTCTGGACAAGGAAAAGTCGGCGTGTATATAGGGATTACCAAGTAATCGGCTGACAGCAAAAGGTAATTGGGAACGTATGGGAATCGGTGTTCTTAGGAACTACAAGCACCTTCTTCCGGTGACGGACGCCACCCCCATGATTAGCCTGGGTGAGGGGGGCACTCCCTTGGTCAAGTCCAACCGGCTGGGTGAGGAACTGGGTCTGCCCGAGCTTTATTTCAAGCTTGAGGGTTGCAATCCCAGTGGGTCGTTCAAAGACCGTGGAATGGTAGTGGCCATCGCTAAGGCTTTGGAAGAGGGTAGCAAAGCGATTATGTGCGCTTCCACCGGAAATACCAGCGCATCGGCGGCAGCCTACGGGGCCTACTGCGATTTGCCGGCCTTGGTATTGATTCCCAAGGGAGAAGTGGCCATGGGCAAACTGGCCCAGGCCATGGCCTACGGCGCTCAGGTAATCATGGTCAACGGCAATTTTGATATGGCGTTGGACTTGGTGCGGGAGTTTACCAATAAGCACGCAGTGACCTTAGTTAACTCGGTTAATCCCAACAGACTGGAAGGCCAAAAAACAGCCGCTTTCGAGATAGTTGATGATTTGGGAGACGCACCTGATTACTTGTTCATTCCTGTGGGTAATGCTGGTAACATCACAGCCTACTGGAGAGGCTTCAAAGAGTATCGACTCATGGAACGCAGCAGCCAGTCGCCCAAAATGATGGGGTATCAGGCAGAAGGAGCCGCCCCGATTGTCCGCGGGGAGCCCGTTGCCAACCCACAGACCATCGCTTCGGCCATTCGTATCGGCAACCCCGCCAGTTGGCAGTCCGCCGTGGACGCTAGGGATGAGTCCGGTGGGACTATTGATATGGTAAGTGACGATGAGATTCTTGACGCTTACCGGCTTTTGGCATCTAAAGAAGGGATATTTTGCGAACCAGCTTCAGCAGCTTCCTTCGCCGGTCTGGTGAAAGCCGTCCGAGGGGGAATAAATCTTGCTGGAAAAAAGGTTGTATGTATCTGCACAGGCAACGGGTTAAAAGATCCTGATCTAGCCGTTAGTAGTTCGGCTGCAAGGACGATTGAAGTCGCCCCGACCGTGCGGGCGATTGAAGAGGTGGCATTGATCCCGGTCGAATAGGTTTTATCTAAACCACAGCTTACGAAGCGAATATACCAAATGGGTTCGGTGGTAAAAGCCCGTGTATCAACAATTTTGGAACATTAGTTAAGAAATGGTCTAGGCCTTGCGCCTTAACGGAGACAGAGGTTTCATTATTCAGCAAGTTCGGATTGAGCAAGCAATAAGCTCCATATTAGAGGGAATTGGAGAAGACCTTACCAGAGATGGTTTGCGAGAGACTCCGCAGCGCGTGGGCCAGATGTACCGGGATTTATTTTCCGGAGTGGGGCAAGACCCGCAAGCCGCTATCGACGCTGTCTTCGAGTTGGAAAGCAATGACCCTATAGTTTTGGGCAACGTTCCTTTTTACTCGGTGTGTGAGCATCATCTTCTTCCGTTTTTCGGCCAAGCTCATATGGCCTATATTCCTAATGGCAAAATCGCAGGGCTGAGTAAGCTGGCGCGAGCCCTGGAAGTGGCCTCACGGCGGCTTCAAGTTCAAGAGCGTTTAACCGGCCAAGTGGCCGACGCAATATTCTCCGCCTTAAACCCTCATGGTGTGGCCGTGGAAGTTGAAGCAGAGCATCTATGCATGTCCATGAGGGGAGTACAGAAACCGGGTAGCCGGGTGACTACGTTTGCCGTCCGTGGCCGGTTCGAAGCCTGCGCAATTGACCGGGATGGGCTGCTTGCCCTATTGCATAGGAGGTAATTCGTGGTCACCACACCTTTGACATCTTTTGGGGAAATTCGGACAGAGTGGGAGAGCCTGCTCTCCGTAACTCCCGTTAACAGCCTATTCCTAACCCCACAATGGCAAGAAGTATGGTGGGAAAGCTTCGGCGCAAGCCGGGGAATGGCTGGTTTTTACGTTCGCTCTCCGGAAGGCGTGACCGCTATTGCATCTCTAGCTAAACAAGGCGACACCTTATCATTCGTGGGCAACCAGGATACCTTCGACTATAACGACTTCATGGTTACGCCAGGGTCAGAGGACGATTTTTATCATTCATTGCTGCATGCGATTGATGAACAGAGCTGCAACTCCTTGGAGTTGTATTCTCTACTCGAGTCCTCCCCGACGCTGATCTACCTCCCGGAGGCAGCCCGCTCTCACGGCTTCAAAGTGGATGTGTTGAAAGAAGACGTAACGTCAGGCATCGAGTTGCCGGGAACATGGGATGAGTACCTTGCGGTCCTGAACAAGAAAGACCGTCACGAATTGCGGCGAAAGATTCGACGCTTGGAGGCTTCGACGGAGTGGAAATTCTACGGCATTACGGAGCCCGATGAAGTCAACGCACGGCTTGACGATTTCATCTCGTTGATGAAACAGAGTAGTCCCGACAAAGAAGATTACATGACTCCGGAAAGAGAACGGTTCTTCTATCAAATGACCGAACGGATGGCCCAGCAGGGGCTGTTGAAACTTTATTTTATGGAGATCGACGACCAGACCGTGGCCACCAGTTTGTGTTTCGATTACTCCTCTTCCAGGCTGCTGTACAATAGCGGGTACAACCCGGAATTTAGTTATTATAGCGTTGGATTAATCCTCAACGCCCTCTGCCTCAAGGACGCCATAGAACAGGGAATGGGGTATTTCGACTTCTTGCGAGGCCCTGAACCGTACAAGCATCATCTGGGCGGCCAGCAGAGAAACTTGTATCAAATGGTGGTGACGCGCAGTTGAGTGTCGACAGGGTAGCCTTTTTTGCATTTCACGCATGCCCCCTGGCTGCTCCCGGGCAGGGAAAGTCGGGGGGTATGAACGTTTACGTGCGGGAATTAGCCCGCTCCCTGGGCAACTTGGGGGTCAACGTAGATATATTTACCCGCGAGCACGCTGGCGCTACCCGTCCCATCGAGGACATCTCTCCTAACGTCCGCGTTGTGCACCTTCCGGGTGGGCCACCGGAAGCCTCTATGGAGAGTTATTACTCTCACCTACCGGAGTTCCAGACTGCGGTGAGAGATTTCCAAATGGAAAACGGCCTGGACTATCAGGTGGCACATTCCCATTACTGGCTTTCCGGTCTGGCGGGCCAGCGCTTGGCCGCCGATCTTCAAATCCCTCACGTAATGACTTTCCATACATTGGCTTTAATCAAGATGCAATCTCGGGCCGGGGAGATGGAACCGCAGGAGCGCTCCCGATCAGAGAGGGAGTTGATAGCTTCATCCCAACTTATCGTCGCCTTTAGCCCTCACGAGAGAGATGCCATGGTCCGGCTCTACGGGGCTGACAGCCACCGGATCTCGTTGGCGCCCTGCGGCGTGGATCTATCCTTGTTTCGTCCTCTGGACCAGCAACAAGTCCGAGCCAGGCTGGGGCTGAACGGAGAGAAGGTATTCCTATACGTAGGCCGTTTGGAACCGCTAAAGGGCATGGAACTGCTGCTGCATACCGCTGCGCAAATGGAAACATGCGACGACGTTCGGGTAATGGTGGTGGGCGGCGATGCCAATGGCGGCCAGGAAGTAGAGCGTCTCAAGAAGTTGGCCAAAGAGCTGAATGTCGAGGACGTGTTCGACTTTGTGGGCCGGGTCGATCAGCAAGACCTGCCGCTCTACTACAATGCCGCCGATGTATGCGTCGTGCCATCATACTATGAGAGTTTCGGTTTAGCTGCCTTGGAAGCCATGGCGTGTGGTACACCGGTCGTGGCGGCAAGGGTTGGCGGCCTGTCAACCATCGTGCAGCACGGACGGACTGGGTTTTTAAAGTCGTGGCGCTGTCCGGAGGCGTTTGCCAACTCATTGGAGATGATTATTTCCAGCGATAGGTTGAAACAAAGCATGGGGTTGGCCGCCCGTAGGCGTGCCGAAGGCATGGGTTGGAACCAAGTGGCTGGAGATATTCGCACTCTTTACGAATCGTTGACCCAAGAAGCGCCGTGATACGATATACGATAATATGGCAAAAGGCCATGTAATCAATCTTTCGCCTTGTCGCACCCTGGCCCCTATACAGCACTTAAAGGCATGGTGAGGCACACCTGTCGGGGCGTCGGACTCCTGCCTGCGCACCGCGGAGGTGCTGTTGGACAACAACAATAATAATCACGGTGATCCAGGCCAAGTATCGGATCAAAAGTCCGCTCGACGCCCCAGAAGGCGCCTAGGCTTTTTGCATCGTCCTTTTGTTCACCTCGAACGTACCCTGGGTGCGGGAATATTGATCATCCTCCCCATCGGCATTACCGCCTTAGTCCTCAAATTTTTCTTCGATCTTCTTAACCCCATTTTGGAGCCCATTACCGACTACCTTCCCGGCAGGCAAGTTTCGGGGCTGGGTCTGGTCGCGTTGGTATTGTTGCTCTACTTGGTGGGGCTTGTGGCCGCCTTTGTGGTGGGCCGCAAACTAATCGGAGTTGGCCACCGCGTTATGGAGTTCATTCCTTTGGTTAAGGGTATCTACAGCACCACTCGAGCTGCGGTGGGAATGCTTTCGAACACTAATGACCATAGGTATAGCGGAGTGGTGCTTATCGACTTCCCCCGCAAAGGAATCAAGTCCATCGGCCTGATTACCTCCCGTATGACCGACTACAACGGCGTCGAGATGTTGGCGATCTACATTCCCACCACACCCATACCGTCTTCGGGTTTCTTGATCATCGCGCCGGTTGACCAGGTTACGCTGACTGACATGAGCGTGGAAGAGGCAATGAGGGTGGTGATTTCGGGAGGGGTCCTATCAGGACAGGTGTTCGAGCGACTGGGAGTTGTGTTGCGGACCAATTTCCCGTCTGACGACTAGTGTCCAATCACGCAGTTCGCCGCTCATACTAATTGAGCTCGGCCACTTTCTCTAACCCCATCGAGTGTATGACCGCACCCCGGCTTTATTGGAGTCTATTACAGGTCCGTTGCCTGGGAAACGGCAATGGTTCACAATTACTTGGAATTGCAGGATTGGGAGTCCGACCAGACTTGCTGTCAAAACGCCTTCAAAGTCGGCGTTCAAACCCTGGCTACAGTCAATACTCTGTAGACGACCGGTTGGGTGGTGGTAAAGCATCGGGCCCCCGCTTATGAAAGCGTTTGCAACCTGATTCGACATAAAGATACACCACCTGCCCGGCGTTGCGTGATAACCTCGCAATAATCCATTGTATACAATTGTTTTGACGGCATATGCCCTGACTTTGTGCGTTATCCTTCACAATACGAAATTGACCCTGTATCTGCGTCCCTGTACGATATGCTACAGCCCTAATCCCCGCCATTTCGGCAGCGGGCGGCGGGGTATAAGCGCCAACGCACTGGCCTAGGTGCTGAAAACGGAGTGCGGTGGCCGCATTAGCTCGGGCTCTCTATCAATCCCAAGCGTATGCGCAAATTCGACCCAGGATTACGCTTTTCCGTCAGCTTTGAGCCTGCGGATATGGCCGAATAAGTAATGCTAAGGAGCCTGTGAATGGAAGAGACGCCCCGGCAGGTGTTAGTGGTGATTCCTCACCCCGATGACGCCGAGTTCTGGTGCGGCGGGGCTGTTTCCAAGTGGATCGCTCAAGGCGCTTCGGTCCATTACGTTTTGTGCACGGACGGCGGTAAAGGTTCCAGTGATCCGGAAGCATCTTCCCAAGAGTTGTCGGTCATTAGGGAGCGGGAACAACAGGACGCAGCAGAAATATTAGGTGTTCAAGACGTGGTGCTGCTTCATCATCCGGATGGAGAGCTGGAAGACACCTGGGATTTCCGAAAACAGCTTGTCCGTGAAATTCGCCGGGTCCAGCCGGAATTGGTATTGTGCCCGGAACCTTACCGGAAAAACCTAGCCTGGCACCGGGACCACAGAATAGTGGGACAGGTAGCGCTAGATGCCGTGTTCCCTTGTGCCAGGGATCACCTCCACTTTCAGGAACTGTGGGAGGAAGAAGGCCTAGAGCCTCACAAAACGGGAACAGTGCTGTTTTGGGGCGCCGAGCAACCGGACACCCATATCGACATAGGATATTTCATCGACTCCAAGGTCAAAGCAGTGCTGGCCCATAAAAGCCAGTTGGGCTCCAACTCCGAGGACGAGATTGGCCAGTTCGTTAAGGAATGGGCTACCAACGCCGCCGCGGACCAGGAATATGTCTATGCTGAGGCTTATCGCAAGTTGACCTTCCGGACCTAGCCAAACCGTTTGCGTCGCTGGCAGGGGGCAATCCCAAACACCTGGGTAGTGCCCGCCCGGATTTTCGTCCAACATCGTTGTTTATCAGTCTTATCCCACCAAAACAAAGCAAAGCCGGAAGCGTCAACCGTCCCACCGGTGGCGATCCAACGAATCCCTGCTATAACGGCGAATCGCCCGGGTCGTTCAACAGCTGCTCCCTGACCAGTGGCAGTGGAGGGGCGCCGTAGGACAGCAGTTGGTCATGGAACCGTTTTAACGAAGGATCCCCATTAGAACTCCCGGAAGCATCTCGGACTTGTTCCTTGCGCCAATCTTGGGCCAGTTTAAGGATCATCATCTTGCCCAAGGTATAGTTGAGATAGCCAGGATCGAAAGTGCCCCGTAGCGCTTCCCGTCTTGCGGGAAGCTCCCCCATGTAGGCGTTATCCATAAAGAACCTGGTGGCTTCCTCCACGGACATGCCCTGGGTGTGCATCCAGATGGAGCACATATACCGGCAATTGCGTACCAGCGCTTCTAGCACCTGGGTTAATTGCAATGCTGTCTCGCCCTTGGCATACTCCGTTTCCACCATCATCTGTTCTGTGTAGTGAGCCCAGCCTTCGGTAAAGGCATAGGACGTAGCGACTCGGTTCACCAACGGGAGGACCGTGCCGTACCGGTTGTGCAAATGGTGGACGAAATGGCCGGGATACACCTCGTGGATAGAAATAATCCGCAGGGTGTCGTAGTTGAAATTGCTTAACCATTCTTCTTGTTGGGCCGGTGTCCAATTAGGTTCCACCGGAGTCACGTAGTAAAACGATTCGGTAGCCTTGGTCTCCATCGCACCGGCGCTGTCCATTGCTGCGAAGGCGTACCGCATGTAGGTGGGCGTCTCCATCACCAGGCATCGGTCCTCCGATGGGACAGAAATAATGTCCAGGTCGATAACCGCCTGGCGCAGGTTTTCCAGCATGTCCCGCGTGGCGGGGATCAAGCTCTCGGCCGAGGGATGCCGACTGCCGATTTGGGCTACGATCTCGGCAACGCTAGCTTTACCCTGTTTCGACCCTTGAGTTAGCGCTATCCGATGCGCCAGTTCTTGGGCAAGGGCCAAATTGGCGTCCAGATTGGCTTGCCCAACAGCCGTGATTTGGGACAAAGGCAGGTTCACGCCTTCGCCGGTGGCCAGCATTGAAGAGTAGAGCTTCGAGCCTATGGCAAAGGCCTCTGCCGATTTGGCCAATCGAGTCTTCATGGACTCTACGAACCGGTCCAAAGCTTGGGCGGCTTTTTCCCGCTCCAGGTCGAAATGGGCAACTGTGGTCCTATCCAGTTCAGAGTCGCTAAATCCAGCCAGAGCCTTTGGCAAGTCATCCCGGTAAAAGCGGGCCATGCCTTCATAGCTTTCGATGCTCATTTCCAGTACCGGTCGCCCCACTTCCGCATCTAACGCCGTATCCAGAACTTCCAAGAACTCTGGGACTTGGGACAACGCTTGGGATGCGGAGCTAACCCGGTCGGATATCGGGGCGTAATCTCGCCGAATATAACCTCCCACGTTCAGAAACCCGGTTTGGCGCATGGGATTGTTTGCCAATGGCCGCATCTCATTGAAAGTAAAAATCTCTCGATTTAGAAAGCCCTCTAGCATCTGGTAGCCGAGCTTCTCCTCTTTCCCAAGGCTCCCCAATTCAAGCGATCTCAATTGGCCGAGGCCTTCGTGCAGGCTCGTAACCCGGCGCCGCAAACTGCCTGGCGACAGGTCAGGCAGTCGTCCATCATACTCATGGCGCCCGATGCGAGAGCCAGCGGTGGGGTAAAAATCCCAGTGCTCCCGGATTAGCTTCTGAGTCAGTGATTCTAATGGAGAGCTGCCTTCTGCCAACGACATGGGACTCATTCTCCTGTTAGGGTAAATTCGCGCGTTGCTAATTGCCTGCCGCCAGAGATGGCCAGCGAAAATGAAATTGGGCAGCCCACTTAAGACTGCCCAATCGCTTGGTTCATCGACCCGGCTAGTTAGACCACAATTTCGCTAATCTGAATGGTTGGCTTTATGTCGGTGAAATTGGGAATGTCTCCCATGATCGCACGGCCCGTGGCCTTGAAGCCTTCGTGGACCTCATCCACGGTGTTAAATGTCAGGTAGGCGATAGCGACGAATGGAGCAGCCTCTGAAGGGTCGGGAGCGGACACCCCTTTATCCACTTCGATTTTGATGAGTCCCAGGCCACTCAGTTGTTCGTTAACCAAAGGGCCGTGGGTGTTAAGGTAGTAATCCCAATCAAACTTTTTGCCAGTCTCGTTCGGATAAGCAACGATAACTCGTATCATCCTGTTCTCCTTGAAAGATTGTTTCGCCAAGGCGTAATACTTAGTGTACCGGTTTGGCCCAATCGCCGCAAATGCCGCAGGACCGGCTTGGGCATAATTTGTCGAAGCAGGGTGCTACATTCTTGCGGACGATCCTTATTTCTGCAGTTTTGCGCAGCTACGCTCCCTAGACAGCGACAATTGTAACGAAGGGATTGAAACGGTTTGTATTGACGTGTTGGCTGATGATTGAAATGGGTATCCAGACGTGGACCAGCCAACGTAATCATCCGTGCATCGGCCCATTTGGAATCCGGCCTATCTGCTACAATGTGACTGGCGGGTGCTCGAAATTCTGGGTTATTGTGTTGAGACCCTTGTCTCGCCCAATGGCCTTAATTTCCCGAATAACCGTATCCCCGAATGACCATAACAATGAATGGATATGTTATTTAACAATGGATCAGGTCGATCAGAGAAGTGCAATGCCCTTTAATGGAACTATAAGAGCTCATCATGTCTTGCTTTCTTTACCAGTCCTTCTTTTGCTTCTTGTTCTGGCTTGCGGGTCCAATGGCGATGCCGCCGAGCCCAAGGATGATGTCGCCTTTATATGGGAGGCTTGGGATAAAATAGACACCCAATATGCCAACCGGGATTCACTGGACACAGAGGCTGTTACCGAGGGCGCGCTGAGGGGCATGGCGATACTAGCCGGGGGCTCGTCGTATCCATTTTTGACGGAAGTCGGAAGAGTGAGAGGCCAGGTGCCCCCAAGGGTGCCAGCGGGGCTCGCTGACCTATGGCGAGGCCTACAGGTGCACCAACAGCGATGGCCTGAGGTGGAGATGAAGGACTTGGTATTCGCCTCCATTCGGGGAATGGTCGAGGGTCTTGGAGACCCGTCGTCCGCCGTTTTGAATGCGGAGGCGTATCCTCAGGTCAAAGATGCGGTTGAAGGGAACTTGGAGGGTGAATACCGAGGGATCGGCGCCAGGGTTGTGGCACAAGATGGGCAAATATTGTTGTTCCCATTTCCCGACACGCCGGCGGAAAAAGCGGGAGTGGAGGCCGGCGACTTGCTTTTGGCTGTGGAAGGCGAGCCCATAGAAGGAAAGGCTCTGGAAGAGGTGGTTGAAGTTGTCGCTGGCCCGGCCGACTCCAAGGTTACATTGCTGATACGACGTATTGGCGAGGCTGCTCCGTTTGAAATCGATGTTTTCCGTGGCACAATCAGTCTTCCTTCGGTTACCCGCCAACTATTACCCGGAGGTATCGGACACATCCATGTGTCCATTTTTAGGGACAATACGGCCGATCAGGTTTTCGAAGTCTTGGAGGAACTCAACCGCTTCGACATGCTGGCGCTCATCTTTGATCTGCGTACCAACTCCGGGGGATCCGAGCAAGCTGCCGCCGATGTGGCGGGTCAGTTTTTGCCGGTGGGCAGCCTCTTGATGTATTCGGAAGACCGTCAAGGGAACCGGCTGGACGTAGCGGCAAATGAAGATATAGATAGAGTGGAGTTGGGGGACATTCCCATCGTGGTTTTGGTCAACGACGCAACGATGGGAGAAGCGGAAGCCGTTGCCGCGGTCTTACAAGAGTCGGAACGTGCGGTCGTGATGGGGGACGAAACATTCGGAAAAGTTGGAACTTACACCTTCGTTGAACTGAGTAACGGATCGGTGATTTATATGCCTACCCGCCGGTGGTACACACCTTTGGGGAAAGCGTTTGGCGAAGACGGTTTGGAGCCGGACTTGCCAGTTGAGTCCCGCCCTGATAGCGCAGGCGTTAGCCGGGAATCTCAGTTCAACCAAGCCTACGAATTCCTCGACGAACAACTACCTGCTTTCCGGTAGAATGCCATTCAGGGATTGAACCCGTGGAACAGACTACCACGTCACGAGCCTGGGGCTTTGGGAGCCACCAGCTTCCTCAGATGCTGGGCTTTGGCTATTAGGCTGCTTGGTGGCAGCTCATGCAGACGAAAGTAGACCGGTCTTCGGGGAGGGTGTCAACTTCCACGTTGCGTTTTCGTTGACACACCGAACAAACGGCGCTTTCCAACGCAACGGGGATAGGCGTAGCCACCGATTGCACACCTCGAAAGCCAACGTAATCCGCGTTTTGTTGCCTTCTATTTAGGAAGCGTTCCATGTCTTTGCGGCGGCTCAAGCTTTTCCCTCCCCAGATTGACCCTCAGGGAATGACCTGGGAATCCCGACGGACTCGACCTTTACTTTACCTCGACAACGGCTCCCGCTTCTTCCAGTTTGCCTTTGATATCATCGGCTTCTTCCCGCGCGATTGCTTCCTTGACAGCGGTTGGGGCCGCTTCCACCAACTCCTTGGCCTCCCGAAGACCCAATGACGTGACTTCCCGCACGGCTTTAATCACATTGATTTTGTTCGGACCAATTTCTTTTATGCTCACTTCGAACTCGGTCTGTTCCTCAGCAGCCTCCGCAGCTTCGCCGCCACCGGCCGCCGGCGCAGCAGCCACAGCCACGGGTGCTGCCGCAGTAATGCCGAACTCATCTTCCAAAGCCTTTACCACATCGGCCAGTTCCATAACGGTCATGCCTTTGATTGCATCAATAATCTCGTCTTTAGTCACGGTTCCTCCTCATTTTTCGTGGGGTCAAGATAGTAGGGTTGGCGTTATTTATTCGCCCGACTCGACGGCTTCAAGTTGCCGGATCCGGGCTTGGAGTAGCCCACCGAAGTTCTGCAATGGGCCGTTGAGCACGCCCAACAGCCGCTGCATGGGCGCTTGCAACTGGCCCAACAGGTTGGCGATTAGCTGGGGTTTGGGGGGCAAGGAGGCCAGCCGGCTTACTTCCTGGGACGATAATACCGGCCCATCTCCCATAATCGCTCCCCTCACCGCAAGCACGGAGCGGGTACTGCGCACATAGTCGGATATCGCCTTGGCTACGTTCAATGGGTCTTCATAGCCGAAAGCGATGGCGGTTGGTCCCTGAACAATTTGCTTAATCTGAGGGCGATTTGCTGCCTCGGCCGCCAAGTCCATTAATGTGTTCTTTATGATGGTGAACTCGACACCATTCGCTCGCATCTGCCTTCTAAAATCGTTCATCTCATTTACTGAGATCCCCGTATAATCGGCGGTAAGTGCGATGGTGGACCGTTCCAGTTTGTCGGCAAGTTCGCTTACTCGGTCAATTTTCTGCTGTGTAGGCAAAGGTGTTCTCCCAATGTTAAGTCACAATTATGAGTGTCCAGGAAGAGTCCTGCGTGTTGCACTAATCTTCTCGATTAAGATAGCAGATAAACAAAAATCCCGCACACAAGTTGAGGCGCGGGATCTATGAGTACCTTGATGGCACCACACTCATCGCCTCGACGGGCGACGCTTTGATCATTAACCCCGCTTGTGGCAGGGACCCGCGGTCTTCGGCTATATTCTATTGTTTGTAGGTTATTTGTTATTACCGACGGTCTGGGCCGTTTTTCTCTCAGTCCCCGCTGCTTACTCTGGGCCTTCCATGGCTTGCAGCGCGGCCATTTCTAGGGGAACGCTGGGACCCATAGATGATGTTAAGTACGCCGACTTAAAGAATGGGCCTTTCACCGCTGAGGGTCTGTCCCGAACAATGGAACCGATTAGCGAACCCAGGTTCTCGGCGAGCAGCTCGGTGCTAAAACTTACCTTGCCCACGGCGCTGTGTATGATAGCGGTCCGGTCGGTACGGTATTCCACCCGCCCCGCCTTGGCTTCTTGAATCGCCCGGGGCAGGTCTTGCGGCTGTACCATGGTACCCGACCTAGGATTGGGCATTAAACCGCTGCGACCCAAGATGCGACCTAGCCGCCCTATTTTTGGCATTACCTGAGGCGTCGCCAGTCCTACTTCGAATTCCATCCAACCGCCTTCGATTTGTGCGATCAGATCGTCTTCCCCGACGTAGTCGGCTCCTGCTTGCCGGGCAATGTCCGCACCGTCGGCTCCGGCGAAAACCAAAACCCGTACCTGCTTGCCCAATCCATGGGGAAGGATGGTTACGCCCCGTACCATCTGGTCGGCGTGGCGCGGGTCCACGTTGGTCCTCAGGTGAATCTCCACAGTCTCATCGAACTTGGCGGTGGAAACTTCTTTAACCAACTCAATGGCCTCTTCGGGCTGATAGAACCGATCCAAGTCCACACGTTCGGCCACTGCGCTATAACGTTTGCTGTGCTTTGCCATTGCTCTTACCTTGCTTTATTTATCTTTAAGTTTTGAACGGTTCAAAACCCGGCAATTCTGCTTCTGAACTAAGACATTTTCAACCTGACAACTAACATCACGACATCCGCGATGAAATATAAGGTCAGATAGAGAGATATCTAGGTCTCCGCAATATCTATCCCCATACTCCGTGCGGTGCCCGATATGATAGACATAGCCTCTTCTGTGGACGTCGCATTCAGGTCGACTGCTTTTGTCTGGGCTATTTCCCTCAAGGCCTGGCGGCTTATTGAACCAACTGAGCCCTGTCGCAGATCGGAAGAACCCTTTTCCACAGAAGCTGCCTTCCGTAACAGTTCCGATGCCGGTGGTGTTCGGGTCACGAAAGTGAAGGACCGGTCTTCGAACACAGTAAGGTGCACCGGGATTATGGTACCCGAATGGTTCGCCGTGCGTGAATTATATTCCTTCACGAAACCCATAATGTTAACGCCGTGCTGGCCCAGAGCCGGACCTACCGGTGGGGCTGGGGTTGCCTTGCCAGCTTCCAACTGAAGTTTAATGATCGCTCTAACTTTCTTTGCCACTGTTAGCTCCTAGATGCTCTCCACTTGTAGGAAGTCCAACTCCACTGGGGTTTCCCGGCCAAAGAATGAAACGAGGACCCGGATTTTACCCTTGCCCTCATCAATGTTATTGATTGCTCCGATAAAATCTACAAATGGCCCCTCGGTGATTCGCACCGTCTCGCCTAATTCTAGTCCGATCTTGATGCGCGTTGCGTCGGAGTCCACTTGCTTTAGAATGTCTTCGATCTGTTTATCTTCCAGAGGTACTGGTTTGGGCCTCTTGTCCGACTCGTCTTCACTGGAGACGAACCCGGTTACGCCGGGGGTGTTCCGCACCGCATACCAGCTTTCGTCGTCCATATCCATCTGGACAAGAATGTAACCTGGGAACAACTTCCGTCGCTCCGAGCGGCGTTTGCCGTCCTTGAAGACGACCTCCTCTTCGGTGGGAACTAGAACTTGGACGATACGGTCTTGCATATCCAAGCTTTGAATACGCAGGTTCAAGTTCTTTTCGACAATGTCTTCTTGCCCGGAGTACGTGTGGACTATGTACCACCGTGGCCCTTGGATCTCTTCTACCTGGGAATCGCTTGTAGTCATTTGTGTTACCTGCCGGGGGCGCGACATATTGCCAACGGCTTTAAATCCAACGTGAATTACTAGGGGCTTCAAAACTCAAGCCGGGGAACTGTCTATTTGTCGCAGGCCACCATTAGAGGTCGCCTGAAACCAATGCCCCGAACGTGATGGGATAAAAAGCCCCGGCTTAACGGTTAAGAAGCAAATTTATAGCACGTACTTGGTGAACGTTTCAGCGAATATCCGGTCGAGACCTCCCAAGAAGAACGCAGCTACGATTGACAAAGCAATCACTACTACGGTCAAACGAGAGGTTTCCTCACGGCTGGGCCAGACGGATTTACGCAACTCCGAAAACACTTCTTGAAGGAAACCTATAGGGCTGACCCGAGCGCCTGACCCAGGAGCGACAATACGGGTGCTTCTTGTTGAGGCCCTGGCCAACGCTACCTCGCTTCCCGGTGCACCGTGTGATTTCTACACCGGGAGCAGTATTTACGAAGCTCCAAACGCTGCGGATCGTTGCGCCGGTTTTTAGCCGAGGTGTAATTACGCTCTCGGCACTCGCCGCATTGCAAATTTATAACCTGTCTTACGTCTCCAGTTTTCCTAGCCATAATTTAATCCAACAACTCCGTGAATACGCCGGATCCTACGGTGCGGCCGCCCTCTCTGATGGCGAAACGTAGTCCCTCTTCAATGGCTACAGGCGTTATGAGTTTGATTGTCATTTGAATATTGTCGCCTGGCATGACCATTTCCACGCCTTCAGGCAACTGAATCTCCCCGGTAATGTCACTGGTTCGAATGTAGAACTGGGGCTTATAACCAGGGAAGAAGGGTGTGTGGCGACCGCCTTCTTCGCGGCTCAACACATATACTTCCGCTTTGGCGTTGGTGTAAGGCCGCATGGACCCGGGTTTGACCAACACTTGACCCCTTTCCACCTCGTCCCTGTCCACACCACGGAGCAGAACGCCCACGGCGTCCCCCGCTTCGGTGGTATCTAGCAGCTTGTGGAACATCTCCAAGCCGGTGGCTACAGTTTCTCGGACGTCGCCGAACCGGATGATCTCCACCGGGTCGCCTTGGTTTAGGCTGCCTCGCTCCACCCTGCCGGTGACTACGGTGCCACGGCCTTTAATGCCGAACACGTCTTCAATGGGCATCAGGAACGGTCGGTCGGTTATGCGAGTAGGAACAGGTATGTATTCATCTAGGGCCTCAACGAGTTCCACCACTTGTGCTTCGGCCTCAGGGTCGCCTTCCAAAGCTTTCAGGCCGCTGACCCGAACGATGGGAGTGTCGTCGCCAGGGAAGTCATAAGCATCCAGCAATTCCCTAACTTCCATCTCCACCAACTCCAACAACTCTTCATCCTCCATCATGTCCACCTTGTTCAAGGCAACAATGATGCGGGGGACGGCTACCTGGCGGGCCAGAAGAATGTGCTCTCGGGTTTGAGGCATCGGGCCGTCCGGAGCGCTAACCACCAGAATCGCCCCGTCCATCTGGGCCGCTCCGGTGATCATGTTCTTAATGTAGTCCGCGTGGCCGGGGCAATCGACGTGGGCGTAGTGCCTGGTCTCGGTTTCGTACTCCACGTGGGCAATAGCTATGGTTACACCCCTGGCCTTTTCTTCCGGGGCGTTATCAATCGCATCCATGTCCCGGTAGCTGGCCATGCCTTTGGCTGCCATAACCTTGGTGATAGCAGAGGTCAGCGTGGTCTTACCGTGATCTACGTGGCCGATGGTTCCCACGTTCACATGGGGCTTGCTCCGGTCGAATCTTTGCTTGGCCATTTAGGTCTCCTCTTTATTTAATAGTGCAACTGTTTTTTATGCTGTTGGGTTCCAACCAACGGTGGTAACTACATAATGCTGGAGCCCAGAGGCGGGATTGAACCGCCGACCCCGTTCTTACCAAGAACGTGCTCTACCGCTGAGCTATCTGGGCTAGCTACCGGTTTTCCAGCATTAATGCCTATGCATTATATTATAGGTTAAACCCTAGTGAATGGGTAACGGATGGTGGAGGGGGCAGGATTCGAACCTGCGAAGCCCTTCCGGACGCCAGATTTACAGTCTGGTGGCTTTAACCACTCACCCACCCCTCCATGTTGGGCAGACTCCGCACACCCCCGGGTTGTTTGGAAACCCCCGTGCTTGGAAGCGCCTGTTAAATATCGTTTATGGTTGCGCCGCGAGGAATTGGGTCCCACTCTGACACCTCGCGGTGACACGTTGTTGTGGAGCCCCAGAGCGGATTCGAACCGCTAACCTGTCGATTACAAGTCGACTGCGCTTCCATTGCGCCACAGGGGCCTGTTTGCCACAGGGGCCTAGTGCTTGGTATAGCGAAAAAGTTGGACTCCGGACACACTACAAATGGCCCCAGATTTGGGGCCATTTCGCCAAGACCAAATTGCGCTTGTATGAGTATACAAAGCGCCATGTTCAAAGTCAATCGGAACAAGCCTAGTTTAGCCGCGGTTTGCTTCGTTGAATCGGATGCTGATTCTGACCCATTATCATTGCTTTTGGAGGGCCTATTTCCAGCTTGACGGGGTGGTTTGCTTATTCTACACTCCAGGCGGCCCGAGCTTGGGCGCCGGACGTTAATCCGCGGCTGTTTGCCAGTCCAATAAGGGCTGGATTTAACGGCACTCGTCGGTCTTTGCCGGCCACTGTCCTGGCCGGGTATTCCTTCAAATTTGATTAGCCAAATTTATTAGCCAAATTTATTAGCCTGTTGTAAGGGCCATGCCCTCAGGTTTTGAGTTAAATGGGTCTTCAGGCGAATTTTGGACGTGGTTTAAAACATATGGAGTTAAAATCATACATTCGGGACGTCCCCGATTTTCCCCAGGCGGGTATCCTCTTCCGCGACATTACTCCTTTGATCCAAAACCCGGAGGCTTTCCGCTATACCATCGGTCAACTGGTGGACCGTTACAAGTCCGCCGACTTGGATGTAGTCGTCGCTGTCGAGTCTCGTGGGTTCTTATTCGGTGCGCCTTTGGCTTACGAACTGGGCAAACCCATCGTTCCGGTTCGCAAACCTGGTAAGCTGCCTGCCCGAACCCACCAAGAGGAATACGCACTGGAATACGGCAACAACACCATGGAGATTCATGTTGACGGAGTGCTCCCCGGCCAAAAAGCACTAATTCTCGACGACTTGCTGGCCACCGGAGGCACCTTGGCCGCCAGCGCCCGGCTGGTGGAGAAATGCGGAGGATTGGTGTCTGCTATCGGCGTGGTGATTGAGTTGACCGATCTCGGCGGGCGTGAAATTTTGTCCGGCTATGATATTTTCTCTATTCTGGAATATTAACTTTAGTAAACCCGATTTGCTGTCTTACCCACTGGTTTTCTTGGTTTTCGTTGAATTCGCAGTGCATTCACCGAATTCGCCGTGCATTCACCGTATTTCGGGAATTTGCCGCATTTCGACCGGGCCGATATAAGGGTGAACTTCGCTTAGTATTTCCGGCTTTATAATCTCGCACGTTACCTGTGACCGACGGGATAGCTCGGGTATCGCTCAGGGGGTCGAGGTACGACCCAGGCATCACCCAGTCAAACTTCAACAAGTCATAACTTAACAAGTCAGAAGGAGGGCCCGATGGCAGACCAAATTACGGTTGGCAACGTCGAGATAATGGCGGTCATGGACATGATACCGCCGCCACGACCATCGGAACGGATGTTTCCCGATGTTACCGGAGACGACTGGGCTCCCTATCAGGACATTCTCGAGAAGGGCCAGATACAGCTCTATTATGGCGTCTGGGTCGTGCGCTCCCAAGGCCAGACCATTTTGGTTGACACAGGCATGGGCCCTGGTCCCCATGAGCACTTGGATAATCGAACCGGCAATCTTTACGAAGAACTGCGGCCCATCTTGATCCCCGCCGACCGGCTCAACAATACCAACGTCGGTCCGTCGGATGAGGTGACCATTGTGGTCCACACCCACCTCCACGGCGACCATGTGGGATGGAATATACGGTATTCGGGTGGAATGCCAGCGCCCAATTTCCGTCGAGCCCGGTACTTGGTACCCAAGCTGGATTGGGACTACTTCAACCAGCCAGAGATATTGGAGGAACGGCCCTACATTAAAACCCAGGTCCTGCCTTTGCAGAGGTTGCGTAAGATGGACTTGATTGAAGGTGAATACAACATCACCGACGAAGTGAGCACTTTGCCCACTCCAGGACACACGCCTGGCCATCAAGCCATTTTGATAAGCTCCCAAGGCGAAAAAGCAATGATCGTGGGAGATGTCCTTCACAGTAAAGCCCAAGTCTATGAGCCGAGCTGGACTGCGGGGGTCGACACCGACAAAGAGGCCAGCCGACGCAGCAGGGCCGCTTTGCTGGACCGGGCCCAAGCCGAAGGTTACGTCGTAGCGGCGGGTCACTTCCACCCTGACGACAACATTGGAAAAGTTGTCATCAAGGACGGAAAACGGTTCTGGCAGGTCCTATAACTTTCGTATAGATCGACGGTTTGATCCTGGCTGTCATGAATCGTCGCTTCTAGATTTCTGATTAATGAATACCCGGTTGTCGCGGCGTGGGGAGCCTACAGGTCCGGTCATTTCGGACTAGTTCCAGTCCGAAACCGGTAAGTTGACCACCGTATGATTTAGCCTAGGGGCACGGCTTGCCGTGCCCCTAGCGTTCCCTGGAATGGTGCTCACCTATCTTTGTTCGAACTTGGACTCGGTTCCACCATTGGCTGATGATATAATCCCAAAAACCAAAAAAACTCGCCCCAATATTCTTGATCCAATAATAGTGTCGGAATAAATCAGGCGTTCGGAGAACTTTTGACTCTAAACCAAGGCCCCAAAGACCTGAGGCAGGCCGCTGCCGAGTTCCGTCGGCGTTACTACGGCCCAAGCAACAGCCCGGGCCAGCCCCCCGCCATGTCCGAGTTGGCGCCGGAGGTTATGAATCTGGTCGACTCGGTCATATACGGGGAGATCTATAACCGGCCGGCGGTCAACCTGCAAACACGCAGTTTGTGTACCATTGCCGCCTTAGTCGTCATTGGGCATAGTCCTCAGTTGATCAAAAGGCACATCCAAGGCGCGTTGCACGTTGGCGTGACCAAAGAGCAAATATCCGAAATCATAGCCCAGATGATTTTCTACGGTGGTATGCCCGCCGCCGTGAGGGCTTTCCAGGTAGCCAAGGAAACCTTCGACGAGTACGACGATAGGTTCAGGGGATCGGGCGGCAGATGGGAGCCTGGGCAGGGGTCTACTTCTCCGGCTGAAAGCGGGCAGGCTACGGGTACGTCTCCTAGCGGGTTCCCCTCGGCAGCAAGAGAAACATCTACAACGGGCAGGAGCGGCAGTGATGAAGATAGGGTTCATCGGCACGGGCAATATGGGCAATCCCATGGCGGTCAATCTGGTCAAAGCCGGGCACCAGCTAACCGTCCACGATCTCCGGCGAGAGGCGGCAATCAATCTTCTGGAGATGGGCGCGGAGTGGGCCGACAGTCCAAGGGCGGCGGTGCTGGGAAACGAAGTGGTGTTCACTTCACTACCCGTCCCCCGGGACGTGGAGGCGGTGGTCCAGGGCGAAGACGGAATACTGGAGGGCGCAGGTAACCGGTCAGGCGCCGGTAATGGGTTAAATGAAGGTCCGGATAGTGGGCTGATCTACGTCGACCTTTCGACCAACTCGCCCACGGTGGTGCGGCGTCTACACGACATTTGCGCTGAAAGAGGCGTCATTGTTCTGGATGCGCCCGTTAGCGGCGGTGTCTACGGTGCCGCTGCGGCAACGTTGGCGGTCATGGTTGGCGGTGATGAGGCGGTGTTCCAGCGCATTAAACCTACGCTAGACGCAATCGGGAGTCACGTGGTCTATTGCGGGCCCAGCGGAAACGGCGCGATCTGCAAAATTTGCAACAACCTGATGAGCATGGGCACCGGTGTTTTGTTGGCTGAAGCCTTGACTCTTGGCGTCAAAGCAGGGGTTGATCTGGCGGTGCTGGCAGATGTTATCGCCAATAGCTCGGGTGGCAGCAAACGGTTGACGGAGAAATTTCCCCGCTTCTTGTTCCAAGGAAATTTCGAGCCTGGGTTCGCTACCGCGCTAGCCGCCAAAGATGTCAGGCTAGCTACGGATTTGGGGCGCGAATACGGCATCCCTATGGAGCTTTCAAACCTGGTTGATCAACGCCACGTGGAAGCCATGTTCCGTGGGTGGGGACACGAAGATTCGGACGCTGTGGCAAGGATTCAAGAAGAAAAATCCGGTGTCCAACTGCGCCTGAAAGGAATTTAGCTACCCAAGATTCCGATTGGCGCTGACGGACCCGAGTTGGATCAGCATTTTTGGAGGCGAAGATGACCACCAGTTTTGACAGGTCTAGGCAAGTTGAGGCCAGCGATACCATCGAGGCCATAGAGGAATGTTACCGCATGGGGTGGAGTGACGGCTTGCCGGTGGTCCCGCCTGTGGATTACAAGGTCCAGGAAATGCTCCGATACGCAGGAATGACCGGGGAGGAAGAGCTTCTTTCGTTCGAGATGCGCCGGCGAGTCCTAACGTCCGAAAACGCCGCCGCCAATGCGGTGATGGCTGGTTGTTTGCCGGAATATTTCCCGGTACTGGTAACCACCATGAGAGCATTGGAGGAGGAAAAAAACTACGTATCCATGGCAGCCTCCTCCACCAGTTCTCCAGCCATATTGATGATAGTAAACGGACCCATACGGGACCAAATTGGGGTCAACTATAAGGACGGCCTTTTCGGCCCAGGGTTCCGCGCCAATGCCTGCTTGGGTCGAGCCATACGGCTAAGTTTCATGAACGGATTCGATGCTTTTCCCGGCACTCTGGACCGGGGCACTTTGGGCAATCCCAGCAAGTACACGCTGTGCATCGGAGAGAACGAAGAAGACTCGCCTTGGGATGCTCTACACGTCAGCCGGGGCTTCCAACCTGATGACAGTTGCGTAACCGTAGCCGTGGCTTACAATCCGATAACCGTCAATAACGCTTATGGCCAGACTGGTGAGAGCATCCTCGCTTCCTTGGCCGACACTCTAAAATCAGCGTGCCTCGCCTGGCGCTTCCCGGCCCAGTGGGTTGTGGTAATAGGCCCCGAGCACGCCCTAAGCCTGCAGGCCGATGGATGGACTCGACGCAAAATTCAGGACTATCTGATAGAAAATGCTACTCGTCCTCTGAGTGAACTGATCCGTTTAGGCGTGGCCCAAGGCCCCGAAAAACCTGGGGACGACAAGTTGATCCGGCGCTGCTCCCGGGAACCGGAAGACATCCTCATTGTCATGGGCGGTGGCACCGGTGGCCGCAACAGCGCAATAATCGACACCACCCACTTTAAGATACGCACCCGAAAAGTGGACATGTCTACTGTCTGAGCCGAATGTCGTATGTCGGGATAATTTTCGTCAATAAATCACGGTACTCACTGGGTCCGGGGAGTGAAGTTTACACAGTATCTTTTGTCGATGCGGCAGCGTCCCGACCCCAGGGCCATCCGATTGGAATGGGTCCAGTGCGTGGTTGACATTCCCGTGAGGCGGGCCATTCAGACCGATAGTCGAATCCGCCGGTGGGCAAGGGTGGGAGAAATAGATGGAAAGTACTTGCGTGTGACACTTCTACCGGATGGGGAAACCGTCCATAACGCATTTTTCGATCGCTCATTCGAGTTATAAAGATCAAGTATTTCCAGGAAACTGACACACTGTACGTAGAATTCAGAGATGTAGAGGTCTCTGAGACTAGGGATTTGGATGAAAATATGCTGCTTGATCTAGATTGTGACGAAAATATCTGTGCCATCACAATAGAGAATGCAGGCGATCGGGCTGATCTTCGTAATTTCTCTTTTGAACAGGTGCTTACCTAAGCCATCGGCGCCGCTAGGTCACGGTCTACCACCGGCCATCCCCGTTGCTGCTTGCCACCTAGGGATGAGGACCACCGAGGTTGCTTTTGGGTCCGTCTGCTGAGGACCACGGGGCGGCGTTGTGCTGCGTCTGTGAAGCGTCTTTAAAGCTGTGTCTCCCCCGCAACCCCGTCTCTCTCAAAGACCAGACCAACCGCCCTCAGACAGTTTGCAGCCATTGACACGAATACAGACACCTGCTTACTATTACCAAGGCCTATGTGAATTAAGGCTAACATCACAATATGTGATGCTAGTCATGTCGAGTGGCGCCCCGATTAAGTACAGAACATATGCAGACTTAATATCTTGTAATCTTCTACCATGTGGCCCGCCACCGGAACACCACGAAAGCCGCACAAATCCAGGGCCTGGGCCAACCCACCGCTACCACACATTTTAAAAAACTGGACGAACAACTGGGTGTTTTGCTGTTCGACCGAATTAAGCGCCCAATAATGCTTACCTCGGACGGCTCAGCAGTTCTGGAACTGATCACCGCCATCGTCACCGGACTCACCGCGATGAGAAATCACCTCAACGCCCACCATTCTCAGAACACGTCTTGAGCATGCGCTTGAAGAACAGGGACTCACCTACGAGATCGTTATGGAGATGGACAACGCCGAATTTGTGAAACGGTACGTTCGAATTGGGATGGGCGTTGGGTTATGCAGCAATTTGGGTTTGGAGCCGGATGACAGGAAAAAGATCGGCGTCGTGGATATCGACCATCTGATATCAAGTGTCACCGTTGGAATGTATACGTTGAAGGGCAAATCTCAAGACCAGACTGTGCGTAATTTCATAAATCACCTGACAGAGTCGAGCCTTTAATGCCGATATTTCGTCCCAGCCTGAAGGTCGAGGCTGAAATACCCAACGGTATTGCCAGGCGGACCGAGGATTATCGAATTATGGCTCAGGTAACCGCCGCCATAGTTACTTCCGCTCCGGCGGGTAGCTCTACCCGAAAACTTGGCAGGGGAGCACAACTGCTCCCGATCGTCATCACGCCGCTTTCCAATCATGTCTCTTGTTTCCAACCCAGAACCAGTACTCGAATCATGGGGATCATCGCCGCATGACATCCTTGGGTTTGCTGCTGCTAACCTCCGGTGCGGTTTTCCTCGCCATCGGCGGCTTTCCGTCGATCAGCGCCCGGGTGCGTGGGCTTTTTTATGGCTGGAAGTTGGTCGGTCTCTCCCTGCTAGTAATGGCTCTGGCCGGCGGACCCGTATGGAATGGGGTCGGAGTGTGGGTAACAGCCTTGGAGGAGCACTTTGGCTGGAGCCGGGCCGCACTAGCAGGCGCATTCTCCATGGCCCAATTCCAGGGCAGCCTAGTTGGGCCGATCATGGGATATCTGATAGACAAGTTGGGTACCCGGCGCATGGTTTTAATCGGATTTTCCATCGCCGGATTAGGCTTCATCATTTTTAGCCGTACGACGAACCTTCCGACGTTTTACTTCTCGTACTTCTTGATTATGATGGGAGTAACGGGCGGTTCCTGGCTCCCGATGATGACAGCCTTGAATAAGTGGTTCCACACCAAGCGCGGCTCGGCTATGGGAATCGCAGGAGAAGGCTCTTTCCTTGGCGGCCTGGTTCTGCTCCCGATACTGGCTTGGGCAGTGACGCCTAGCAACTACGGGTGGAGCGTCACCGCCCAGTGGATAGGCATCGTATTTATGGTCTCGGCTTGGCCTATATCATGGCTCATCCGCGATGACCCGATAGAATATGGACAGCTCCCAGATGGGGAATCTGCCACCGAACGCGAGGACCGGTTGCGGGATGAACGAACGGCCAACGAGAACAAAGTCGCCGATGACCGCCTGAATTTTACGGCTCGACAAGCGCTCCGGACGCAGGCTTTCTGGTTCATAACTTTTGGCCATTCCTTGTCTTCAATGTTGATCGCAACGCTAACGGTGCACTTGGTGCCACTGCTGACCGATCAAGGAATGTCCTTGCAGACAGCGGCTTACGTGTGGGCAGTGATGATGGCAGTCGGGGCCGTGTTCCAATTAATCGGTGGATACATGAGCGACAGGTTCCCGAGAAACAAGGTGCTCTTTGGCTTTGCCGCGTTGCAAGCCGGCGGGTTTATTTTGGCCGCCTTCATCCAAGGCATGCCCATGGCCATGCTGTTTGCGATAATCTATGGTGCGGGCTTTGGCGGGCGGGTACCTATCACCACGGCCATACGCGGTGATTATTTCGGGGAAAAGGCTTTCGCTACTATCACCGGAATATCCATGGCCCCCCTGTATTTTTTCATGTTGGTGGCGCCCTTGTTCGCAGCGTTCATGTTCGATTCATCAGGCAGCTACACTACCTCATTCTTGATCTTGGGCGCTTTGGGCTCCCTGAGCGGCGTGCTGTTCCTATTCGCTAAAAAACCGACGTCTTTACCCGAGGACAGACATGCCGCACCGGTAGCCAGCCTGGCTTCTTCGGACTAAATACAGGGCAATCGCGTCTTAATGGCAATTTGAAATTTGTATAAAATAGTAGCCATCATGATGGAATTGGGGAGGGGTAGTGATGGTTGAGTCGACG
>MUCU01000061.1 GCA_002817055.1 SAR202 cluster bacterium Io17-Chloro-G7
CCGTCGACTCAACCATCACTACCCCTCCCCAATTCCATCATGATGGCTACTATTTTATACAAATTTCAAATTGCCATTAAGACGCGATTGCCCTGATTACGATGTGTGCTATTGTAGTTTGGGGGAGTGAGTGATGGTAAACTCGTACTGGCCAACTGATACTTGAAGATGGATACTGGAAAATAGCACTCCAACAAACATATTAACCGGGATTGGGATCTCGGCTCACCACGATAAAAATGGATCGGACTGATCCACGAGCTTAACTACAAATAAGGACACATCGCTATGTACCCACAGGGAGGACCCAGGCAACCGGAACTAGACTTCGAGCAAATCTTGGGGCGCATCAAAGGCGCCCTGGGTCCCATCGGCGCCAGGCTGGGTGGTGGTGGCATAGGGCTTGCGGTTGGCTTTTTGGTGGCTCTCATATTAGCCATCTGGCTGGCCACGGGAATTTACACCATTAGCCCTGGTGAGGAAGCAGCATTGCGGCTGTTCGGAAGTGTCCGCGAGACGCCGGTTTCCGATCCTGGGCTGAAATGGTGGTGGCCCGGACCCGTGGGTGCCAAAGATAAGGTTTTGACCTCGGAAACCCGCAGCATGCAGTTGGGGTTCAGAGGCCAGCAGGGAGTGGCCGATGCGGCGGTGCCGGTGGAAGCCCTGATGATTAGCGGCGATTTGAACATCGTCGACGTTCGCATGGTCGTGCAATACAACATTAGTAATATCATAGACTTTCTCTTCCGGGTGGGCGACCCGGGGGAACAAGTCCGAGACATTCCGGATGGCGCTCCAGACGGCAGAACGCTGAAGGACGCTTCTGAGGCGGCGCTCCGACTGGTAGTAGGCCAGCGTTCGATTGACGATGTGCTGACCAAAAAAAGGGAAGAGGTTCAAACGGCCACCAAGGATAAGCTTCAGCAAATTCTGGACAGTTACGGAACTGGAATTAACGTTCTGAACATACAACTGCAGGACGTTAAAGCGCCGGAAGAAGTTCGAGACGCCTTCGATGATGTGCTCCGAGCCCGTCAAGAAAAAGACACAAAAATCAACCAGGCCCGGTCATTTGAAAATGACATTATTCCTAGAGCTAACGGTGATGCCGAGCGAATTATCCGAGAAGCCGAAGCTTTCAGGGAGGCTCGGATAGCTAGAGCTGAGGGTGAAGCTGAGCGGTTTGACGTGGTGTTGGAGGAATACGCCAAAAGCGATGAATCCAAGGACGTAACCCGCCAACGGCTTTATTTAGAAGCGATGGAGCAGATCCTCCCAGGGATCAGCAAGATTATCGTTTCTCCCGAGGCAGAATCAGTATTGATATTGGGTGGGCAAGGCAACATTACTCCGATTCCGGTTGGCCCAAGGCCTAATCCGTAATAATCGGGGCTTAGGGCGTATTCGCCCCAAACCATGGCTTATTAGTCTGAATATTCGACGTCTTGGATATATTCCAAGTCCGGTCCCTAATTAACGCAGTGAGGCCTCAATGAAAACCCTTATCATCGCCGGCGTCCTGATCATCATAGCCATAATTGTGCTCAGTCAGAGCCTATATAAGGTTGATGAGAAGGAGCAAGTGCTGGTAACCCGGTTCGGTGACGTCAAATCCGTGCACCGTACAGCGGGTCTACGAGCCAAAGTTCCGTTCGTCGACACTGTAGTCCGATTTGACCGGCGGCTGCTGCGCATTGACGCCGATCCCGAATCCATGCGCGATTCGAAAAAAGAAAACTTGGTTATTGACTCCTACGCCCGCTATCGGATCTTGGACCCGGTCCAATTCCGAAAGACTTTGATTTCGGAAGCCAATGCTTTCAGCCGATTGGGCGATATCGTTAACTCCACGCTGCGAGAGCAAATAGCGCTACGCACTCGGCCCGAGATCATCGGCGCTAGGGCCATTGTAATCGACGGGATTCCTGAGGAAGACGAAGAAGGTCTGGCCGTATTCGAAAGTACTGAGACTCGGACCTCGCTTTTGGCTGAGGTGCTTGAAGGCGTACGCCTAAGGGTTATAGCGAGTGAGACCACACGAGAGGTTTTGGTGCCAACCAACTTGGAAGGCGAGAGGACCTTCGATATAACCCTGCCCCAGGAGATCCTGGATGCCGACAACGGCGATCGGGACAGTAATCTCATAACTGGAGTGGGTGCCAGCGACATCCGGTTGGTACGTGGACCCGAGGGTGAATTGGACGGATTCGACCTCGAAGTTAGACTCTGGTCACCCGCTACCCGGACGGTAACTCTGGGCGTGCAAGAAGGCGAAACGATAAACGAAGGGGACACTTTCACAATCCAATACTTCGTCGACAGAGAAGAGTCTCTGGGGATCGAAATCATCGACGTGAGAATCAAGCGGGCCGACTTCCCCGAATCGGTTACACCTAGCATATTTACGAGGATGCGTGCTGAGCGTAACCGGATTGCCACCAAGTTCCGCGCCGAAGGCGATGAGCAGGACTTGGAAATCCGTGCTGAGGCCAATAAAAAACGGGAAGTTATCTTGGCCGATGCCGACAAGACGAGCAACCAGCTAAGGGGTGCTGGCGAAGCGGAAGCCATCCGTATCTTAGCCGAGTCGCTGGAACAAGACCCCGAGTTCTTCGCATTCCGTCGTAGCCTGGAAGCCTACCAGCGGGTGCTAAACTCGGGGACGACAGTGATCCTATCCGCTGAGGCTGATTTATTCCGGTTCTTGGACAGCCCCGGAGCGCCGCCTGGTGCGGCCCCTTAGGGATTTGTAATTGTTGATATAAAGCGGTGCGAAATCCCCCCAACCCCCCTTTAAGAAAGGGGGGCTTTGAAACGGCATGACCACAATGAAAACCCCCAATCAAGATTGAAAGACTGGGGGTTTTTGGCTTTTAGATTCTGGGGCATGGTTGGTTGATACGGTGGTTTAGCGACCAGCGATGCGCCTACCTTCGGCCAACCCCTGGGTGCTCTTTTCCGGGGCGGTGATGATTATGCGGAAACCTTGCTCCAAACGCATCGGAACCTCGGCGGCGGTGGCGCCGGTGGCGCAAGGAACGCCAGCGTTCTGGCAATCGGCCAAAATCTTAAGCAGGTTAGCCTGAACGTCCGGGTGCCCGGCGTTGCCCTTGTGACCCATGGCCACGGACATGTCCCCGGGCCCGGCCCAAATTGCGCCGATGCCTTTAGCCTCCCTGAGAATGTCCGGGAGATTCTTGACGCCTTCAGGGCCTTCCACTATCCCCATTAGCAGCATGTTCCCGTCGGGGTCCAGTGGCCATAAATCGGCGGCATCGTAGTACTCGGCGGAGGTCAAGCCCCAGTAACGGGGCGCGATGCGGGCCCACCAACCCCGTTCGCCCTTGGGCTCAAAGTCGGCAACGCCTGGGACTTGGGGGTAACGGGCCGCTATTACCGCCGCTTGGGCGTCGGCTGCCGTATCTAGGTGTGGCAGCACCAAGCCGTAAACACCGGTGTCCAGAGCCTGCTTCATGACCCATTGGTTGTGCTCGCTGGTGTTGGGCGGTATGCGCACCATGGGCACGGGGTCTGCCTGCAGGTCGCCTTTATGAGCCACCTTTTTTCGGCTGAGCAGAAACTGAAGCGAAGTTCTTAGGTCGTTTAGGTTAAACCCTTGGTGCTCCATCTCTATGATCACCATGTCGTAATCAGCATCGGCTAAATAGGTCAGGTCGTCCAGGTTGCCGTTCCAAACCAGGCCAGAGCAAAAAACGGGCTTGTCCTGCTCCAATAACTCGATTACTTTGCTGTACCGGACGTTTGTCGCCATGATGGTCCTCCCCATAAATATCTAGTATCTGACCCCTAGCGGACTTATCCCCGAAAAACCGTTCTCGGTCCGAAAATTGGGTGTGAATGCCGCCTCATATCTAAACTGAGGGCCAGTGCCTACAATCTCCGAGCCATGGGCCAATTTTGTCTTTGGCAAACTGGCAGGCATTGCCCAATAATCGCTATTGGGGACGGATTATGCTCCGCCCGGCTAGTTTTGTCCACCGATGTAGGGCACTTGTCGTTGACGGGGGACGCAAAATCAAATACATTTTACGAGCCTAATAGAAATGTGGGATCTCCCGTCCTGTTTCCCCATTTCGGCGCATTCAGCATCGCACTTTCCGTTTAAGATTCCGGGGCTCGAACTGTCGGCCAATTCCCCCGTTTCGCTGGCGCCATTTTCAACTTTAGACTCTTGGTTTCAGTTTTGCCCGCCCGGATTCATCTGCAAGCCCACATTCGCCCCGAGGCTAGAATGAAGATTCACGAGTATCAAGCCAAAGAGATGTTCACCCGTTATGGCGTAAAAATACCCGGTGGCAAAGTCGCCCGCACGCCTCAAGAAGCCAGCCGCGCCACTGAAGAATTGGGTGGACAGGCTGTTTTGAAGTCGCAAGTCCATGCGGGCGGCCGAGGGAATGCCGGCGGGGTCAAAGTTGTTCGTTCGCCAAGCGAAGCGGAAACCGTAGCCGGACAACTTTTGGGGAAGAACTTGGTCACCCGACAGACCGATGCCCAAGGTGTGCCGGTCAACCTCCTGTTGGTGGAGGAACTAGCGAACATCGCCCATGAGTCCTACCTGGCTATCACTGTAGACTCGTTCTACCGGGGTACCGTCATTTTGGCCAGCGCCAAAGGCGGCATGGATATTGAAGAGGTGGCTGCCGCGAACCCCGAGGACATTCATACCGAATCCATCGATAGCTCTTTGGGCCTGATGCCGTTTCAGACGCGTCGACTAGCCGTCAAGCTGGGTTTTGGGCCGGAGTTGGCCCGTCCAGTAGGCCAAGCCATTGGCGCCCTTTACCGCTTGTTCATTGAGAATGACTGCTCCCTGGTGGAAATCAATCCATTGATAGCTACGGCTGAGGGTGAAATCGTAGCGCTGGACGCAAAAATTACCCTGGAAGACGACTCTCTTTTCCGCCATGCGGACCTAGTGGAGTTGCGGGACAAAACCCAAGAGGATGCCTTAGAGGCCCAAGCGGTGGATTTGGATATATCCTACGTGACCCTAGACGGTGACGTTGGTTGCTTGGTCAACGGCGCAGGCTTGGCCATGGCTACGCTGGATGCCGCCCAGAATGCGGGAGCTTCCCCCGCTAACTTCTTGGATGTTGGTGGCGGCGCTACCGACGAGAAAGTTGCCAGTGCGGTGGAGATTATTCTATCCGACCCCAAGGTTAAGCAAGTATTGGTAAATATTTTCGGGGGAATCCTGCGCTGCGACATCGCCGCAAGGGGGATTGTCTTAGCCTACGGGAACAAGAACGCTGACCTACCTCTGGTTGTGCGTATGCTGGGCACCAATGTAGATGAAGGGAAAGCAATATTGAGGGACTCGGGATTGCCCGTTACCTTTGCGGATACTATCAGCGAAGCGGCCAAAGCAATTACGGCCGTCAAATAAACCAGCCTCGGCAAGGTTTATCGAATTGAACCGTTATTTGAACTGTGATTTGAACCGTGTTGCCGTTCTAAGTACACGAGTCTAAATATAAGAGAGAGCGCCTAAATGGGTATCCTGGTTGATGAAAATACGCGGCTTTTGGTCCAAGGCATAACCGGACGGGAAGGCAGCTTCCATGCAAGGGCTTGCAAGGCCTACGGCACTAACCTAGTCGCAGGGGTTACCCCCGGTAAGGGTGGCCAGCTTTTTGACGATGAAGTCCCAGTTTTCGACACGGTGGCTGAAGCGGTTAAGCAGACCGATGCCAATCTATCCTTGATTTTTGTGCCCCCGCCTTTTGCCCCGGACGCCATAGTTGAGTCGGCCGACGCCGGAGTGCCCCTGATAGTTTGCATTACAGAGGGCATTCCGGTCTTGGATATGGTACAAGTTGATAAATTCCTGCAAAACAAGCCGGTCCGGCTTATCGGGCCTAACTGCCCGGGCCTAATAAATCCGGGAGCCAAGTGTAAGGTCGGAATAATGCCGGGTTCCATTCACCAAGCCGGAAGAGTGGGCGTCGTATCCCGCAGCGGCACTTTGACCTATGAGGCCGTGGGCCAGCTAAGCAGCTTGGGTATTGGGCAATCCAGTTGCGTGGGCATCGGTGGCGACCCGATAACCGGGACCAGCTTCATTGATGTTTTGCGGCTCTATAACGAAGACCCAGGGACGGATTTGGTAGTCTTCATCGGTGAGATTGGAGGCACCAAGGAACAGGAAGCGGCCGCCTACATCAAAGAAGGGTTCAGCAAGCCTATCTGCGCTTTGGTGGTAGGCGCCGCTGCGCCTGCGGGTAAGCGAATGGGCCACGCCGGTGCAATTATTACCGGCGAGAGCGCTAGGGTCGAGTCTAAGACCGCAGCCCTGCGCGATGCTGGCGCTACCATCATCCCAACCCCTGCCGATATTGGCGCCACCGCTGAGGCGGTTCTCAAGCAATTAAAGTAATAGAGTTAACCACCTGCGAAATTCGTGAAGGTGGTTAAGTTAGTCCGCCAGTGGATATACGCCTGGATTGCATGTGTCCGGTGCATGGCTCCGGCATCGTACAGGGGCGGACGCCGCCCATGCGAGGTCGGCGGCCCGGTACTTGCAAGAAATGTTGGACGGTTCGATTTATCACGACGTGCCATTGGACGAGCAGACTCCGGATAAAGTACGCGGGTGGATAGTCGACTTCCTGCAGGCTAACTCTTAAGCAATTCCGTGAACCATATGTATCACGCTAATGAATCGGAGCGACTTTCAACTCTTGGCCGGTTTACGAGTCGAGGTGGCGAATACTCTTCTCGACAACAGATAATATCTGGGCGCATACTATTTACTAGGCTACGCTGTAGAATGCGCTTTGAAGGCCTGCATAGCCAGGCAGACTCTCGAATACGATTTTCCGGATCTACGACGGGTATAAAATAGTTACACTTACGACCTAGGCAGATTATTGATCGTCTCGGGACTCAAAGAGGAGTTCGAATCGGAGTTGCGAATTAACAGTCCTCTAGCGGCATTTTGAGCTACAATCAAGAACTGGTCGGAAACCTCGAGGAATGAAACAAATATGCGGGCTAGCAAAGCGAGGGATTTGTACAGGGCGCTAACGTCGCCAAGAAATGGGGTTCTAACATGGTTGATGAGGCGCTGGTAAAAGAAGTCTTGACCAGGGAGATGATTGATGGCGGGCGTGAACTCACGCAGCGGCTTAGCGAAAGCGGGTTTCCGATTAGCGCCTCGCTTTGGATGTATCTGCCTGAATCGAACCTCTGGAGACTGCACATCGCGTCGCCTCTGGTAGCTGCCAAAGGCCCGATTTACGTATATACAAGAATCCAAAGCCCAATTTGGCGGACTGACCCTCAGCGACATCAGTGCTGTACCGCCAGATATGCGGCAAATTTCCGCCCTCATCAGTGGAATCAAAGTTAATTCACCCTTGGTCTCAGGATAAAGGGCAGCAGTTTCCAAGGCCAATATATCCAAGATGCTTACGTTTATGGCCTATCATGATAGGCTCTGTACAAAGGAACATCGGGTTCTTACGCATTGGTCCGCTAAGAAAATAATTATCTTGATTATTAAGACGAAAGCCCTGGAATGAAATACGAAACGGTCATCGGTTTAGAAGTACACGTGCAGCTTCAGACGGCGAGCAAAATGTTTTGCCCCTGCCGCGCCGACTACCAGTCTGCCGAAGCAAATACCCACGTGTGCCCGGTTTGCCTTGGTTTGCCGGGTACCCTGCCGGTGATCAACCGCAAGGCGGTTGAATACACAATCATGACGGGGTTGGCCCTCAACTGCCGGATACCCGGATTTTGTAAGTTTGACCGCAAGAACTATCCGTATCCCGACTTGATGAAGGGGTATCAAATTTCCCAGTACGACCTGCCTCTGGCGGTGGAAGGGTTCCTAGAACTGGAATCTTCTGAGTTGGAGCCAGGAGCGGAGTGCCGCCGTATTGGCATCACCAGAGTCCACCTGGAAGAGGATGTGGCCAAACTTCAGCACCACCTGTCGAATGCCCAAGAGCAATTTAGCTTGGTGGACGTAAACCGTTCAGGTGTACCTTTGATGGAAGTAGTGAGCGAACCGGATATGCGCTCGCCGGAAGAAGCCCGCGAATATCTAACAACCCTTCATTCCATCCTGCAGTACCTGGGTGTATCCACCGCTAATATGCAAGATGGCAGCTTCCGGTGCGATGCCAACATCAGTATCCGCCCCGAAGGCAGCGACGAGTTTGGGACCCGCTCGGAAGTCAAAAACATGAACAGCTTTCGCTCGGTTTACCAGGCGCTGCGGTTTGAGGTCGACCGTCAAATTCAGGTGGTAGAAAGCGGCGGGAGAGTTGTCCAGGAAACCCGAGGATGGGTTGAAGAGCGTAACGTCACTGTTTCCCAGAGAAGCAAAGAGCAAGCCCACGACTACCGGTATTTCCCGGAGCCGGACCTGCCGCCTTTGAGCATTGACGGAGCTTTGATTGAGGAGATTCGTGGTCGACTCCCCGAGCTTGCCACCCAGCGACGGCAGCGGTTTGTCCGTCAGTACGCCGTCCCGGAGTATGACGCCAATCTTTTGACTAGCTCCAAAGACATGGCCGACTTTTTTGAACAAACGATAGCCACGGATCAAGCAAATAAACAACTTCCCGGCGGTGTCTCCGACACAACTGTGGAAGCATTCGCAAAGTCGGCGAGCAACTGGATACTTGGGGATTTGAGCCGGTTGATGAATTTGGAGAACGGTGCGGTCGCTGACCTGAAAGTGGCGCCGGACCATTTGGCTGAGCTAATCAACCTAGTGGATAATGGGTCGATCAGCGGCACAATGGCTAAGACTGTGCTGGAAGAGGCTTTCTCCAGCGGTAATTCACCCGTTAGAATAGTTAAAGATAAGGGCTACGCCCAAATTAACGATGCTGGTTCGGTCAAGACCGCAGTTGCCGAAGCCATCGCCAACAATCCCAAGGCCGTGGCCGACTATATGGGCGGCAAAGAAACAGCCACCCAGTTTCTGGTGGGCCAGGTCATGAAAATCACCAAAGGACAGGCTAAGCCAGGCTTGGTAAATCAACTCATGCTTGATATGCTGGAAGCCCGAAGAGAAAAATCGTAAACACAAGGGCGAGTCAGGCCAGCCGCTACTTTTAGCTCATATAGAGATTAGGCACAGGAATAACCTTGGAAACTGTCTTTAATATCGTCCAAATTCTAATTTCTATTACCATAGTCCTTGTCATCCTCTCGCAGGTAAAAGAGGGTGGAGGTGGCCTTTTCGGTGGCGGCCAAAGCAGCGGGCGCACCCGGAGGGGATTGGAAAAGACCCTTTTCCAATTTACCATCGTGTTAGCGACGGTCTTCCTCGTCGTTTCCATAATCAGCGTCCGGGTCATCTGATCTGCCGGAAACATTTACCTCCACCGGTACACTGATAGCCTCAACTGCTAGCAATTCTGGACTATACCCAGCCCCCGGATGGCGCGATTGGAAGAGAAGGAAGTCCCTAACAACAAATCCCCGGGGCATAATCTCATCGTCCTGACCACGGACTTTGGCCTGACTGACCCCTATGTCGGCGTAATGAAAGGGGTGATTCTAGGCATCAATCCCAGCGTCGCGGTGGTCGACCTAACGCACCAAATTCAGCCGCAAAACATTCTTCAAGCTTCCTTCACATTGGCCACCAGCTATCGGTTTTTCCCCAAAGAAGCAACGCACGCAATTGTTGTCGATCCCGGTGTCGGCACCAACAGGCGGGCAATCTTGTTGGTTACTCCCCACGGCCGGTTTATAGCGCCGGACAACGGCGTTCTTAGCGGCGTATTGGGTGATTACCTCGGTGAGATGTCGCCCAAACCGGGGATAATTTCGTTGCCAACCGGCCTGATGGCCTACAGCCTAACAAATCCCAGTTACTGGTTGCACCCGGTGAGCCAAACTTTCCATGGCCGGGATGTTTTCGCTCCAGTCGCGGCCCACCTATCTATGGGAGTCCTACCCCACGACCTGGGTGAACTCATTAGAGAAATCGTCTGGTTGCCGGCTCCCAAGCCCTTTCGTCAAGGCAACGCTATTGATGGGGAAATTCTCATGGTGGATCACTTCGGCAATCTGGTCTCCAACATACCCGCCGACATGGTTTCGGGCTTGCTTGCCGGTATGGCCGTCGGCGATAGATCGCTGCGGGTCGAAATTAAAGGCATCCGGATATCCGGATTGAGCCGGACATTTCACGATGATATGCTCACGGGTGCGTCGGCGGCATCCAATAATTTTGTGGCATTATTGGGCAGCAATGGGTTTTTGGAAGTCGCCTTTCCAGACGGAAACGCTGCGTCAATGCTGGGAGTAAGGGCGGGGGAGCCGCTGCGGGTAGTGGGGGAAGGATAATCAAGCTCCGGGAACAGCCGTATCGAAGCCGGCCTCACAGGAAATCGAGTCGAGTTTTTGCCAGATTGCCTTCGGGTAGAGTCCCGGTAGCCGTCCTGTAGCAATTAGTAGCCTTGAACCGAATTGGCTTCCAAACGGCTTTTCTATTGACATAGTTATGGCCCATGCTACCATTGGGGAAATTCGCCGGTAGATCGCCTGGAAAATCAGAGCGGACCGATACTATTGGCCGCAACCTCGACGCAGAAATCTTCTAAAATAAGTCAGACAGGGGTGCGATATGGATATGGACCGGGACACACTGCTAAAACTATACACAACTATGGTTACCATCCGGAATTTCGAAGAGCGGGGCATCCCTGAGACCGGGCAGCGCCGTATGTCCGCTTCGGTCCACTCATCGGCGGGCCAGGAAGCCGTGGCTACTGGAGTTTGCTCTCAGCTGGCCAACGAAGATTACATGGGCAGCACCCACCGGGGTCACGGTCATTGCATAGCCAAAGGCGTAGAGCCCAAAGTAATGATGGCTGAACTCTTTGGCCGGTCCACTGGGTCCAACAAGGGCAAGGGCGGCTCGATGCACATTGCCGATATGAGCAAAGGAATGTTGGGGACCAACGGGGTAGTTGGGGCCAGCATCCCGCTAGCGGTGGGCGCTGCGCTCACTTCCAAGGTCAAAAAACTGGGCAGGGTTGCGGTAGCTTTCTTTGGTGACGGCGCGGCCAACCA
>MUCU01000062.1 GCA_002817055.1 SAR202 cluster bacterium Io17-Chloro-G7
ACCTATCTGAGCAACGGGCTTTTATGCCCTGAGAATGACAACGGTCTTACCTCCGTCCCCGGGAGTCAACATACAAGAATGACACCTTTGAGGCAAGACCCCATTTCGGGGGAAGGTTAGGCCGGTCCTGAGCTTGCCGAAGGGATGGGGGCGTTAGTTATGAGCCAATTGTCTAGGTTACGTACGAGTCCGAATACCTCTGGCTGGCGCTCGCCAACCCAGGTGTCACCTTGAACGGGATATTAGTTTGATATATCATTCATCGGGTCAGGAAGCTACCGATATGTTAATCAAAAAAGACCTTTTGTCCATTACCGGCCTGGCGCCGGATGAAATCCTGGAAATCGTTCGCCGGGCCAAGCTACTCAAGTCTGAAACACCCGCCCCCTCCCTTGCCAACAAAAGCATCGCTCTGATCTTTGATAAACCGTCTCTTCGAACGCGCACCAGCTTTCAAGTTGGGATTTACCGTTTGGGCGGGCTATCGGTGTACCTCGGAGAAGATGAGGTTCGGCTAGGTACCAGAGAGCCGGTGTCCGACATTGCCCGAGTACTTTCCGGTTATGCAGACTGCATCATCGCCCGAGTTTCTTCCCACCAAGTTATGGAAGACCTGGCGAAATATGCCAATATCCCTGTGATAAATGCCCTCTCCGACTGGGAGCACCCTTGCCAGATTTTGGCCGACCTGCTCACAATAGACGAGTACCTCGGGGGACTCCAGGATAAAAAGCTGGCATTCATAGGCGACGGCAACAATGTCGCTAGGAGCTTGTGTCTGGCACTGCCGGCAGTGGGGGCCACCTTCGCCATTGCCGCTCCGCAAGGTTATACTTTAGACAGCGAGACGGTGGCATTAGCACGTAAGCGTGCTAGTTCAAGTTCCGCTCAAGTGTTGGAATTGACCGACCCGGTTGAGGCTGTTGCCAATGCCGACACCGTGTACACCGACGTTTGGGCCAGCATGGGGCAGGAGGAAGAGGCAGCCAAACGGCGTGAGGCATTCCAGGGCTATCAGGTAAACCCTTCGCTAATGTCACAGGCCAAGAAAAACGCCATCTTCATGCACGACATGCCAGCCCATTACGGAGAGGAGGTGCCCGAAGGTATGCTGGAGCACCCCCAATCGGTCGCTTACCAACAAGCCCACAACCGACTATACGCACAAATGGCTCTGCTGGAGTACATCTTCAGCTAGCCGGGAGTACTGTTTTGCCTCAGCCCATCGTTGCTGTTATTGGTAGGCCCAACGTGGGCAAATCTTCATTGTTCAACCGGATCGTGGGTCGCCGCCAAGCGATCGTGTCCGAGATAGCGGGCACTACCCGCGACCGGCTGATCTCTCAGGTCAGGTGGGATGATTACGATTTCATTCTGATTGACACCGGCGGTTTGGAGCAAACCCCGGAAGGGAGCATCCGGGAGAAAGTCCAAGAGCAAGCGGAAATGGCCATGGACTCGGCCGACGTGATCATTTTTATGACCGACGTCACCGAGGGGATGACCCAAGCGGACCAAGTGGTGGCCGACCGGCTTAGACGGGCCAAAAAGCCGATCATTCTCGCCGTCAATAAGGTGGACAACGAGTCCCGGGAATTCGACGCCCCAGAGTTTTACCGACTTGGCTTGGGTGATCCCCTGCCCATCAGCGCCTACCACAACTACGGCGTCTACCACCTTATGGACCAGGTCCTCTCTCATTTTCCGCCGCTGGACCCTTTCCCAGACCTATCAGAAGATTCACTGGAATCATCTAATGACAATCTGAAGGAGCCCGGGTCAGTTGACCCCACCGAACTCAAGCTGTCCATCGTGGGCCGTACCAACGTAGGCAAATCGATGTTGCTCAATGCCATCCTTGGCGAGGAACGCTCCATCGTCAGCCAGGTTGCGGGGACTACCAGAGACGCTCTGGATACTAGCCTGACCTACAGCGGCCACGAGATCACCCTTATCGACACTGCTGGTATCCGGAGGCCGGGTCAGGTCCAGAAGGGCATCGAAAAATATAGCGTAATTAGGTCGGTCAGTGCCGTCAACCGTAGCGACATCGCTCTATTGGTGGTCGACGCCACGGAGTTGGCGGCAGCCCAAGACGCCCATATAGCCGGGCTGGCCTGGGACGTCTGCCGAGGCTTGATCGTGGTGGTAAATAAATGGGACCTAGTCGATCAAGAGGCTTGGGGCGCCCGGGAGCGGGCGGTGGCCAAGGTTAGGGAACGGCTTCACTTTATGCCCTATGTGCCGGTGGTTTTTACTTCGGCGCTGAATTCTCAAGGCATAACCGCACTGATGCAAACTGCCCTGGAGTTGTGGCGGGAGCGGTTGCGGTTTGTGCCTTCCAGGGAGTTACAGTACGTGTTAGCCGACGCAATGGCTGCCCACGCTCCGCCAACGGGCAAGGGACGCCGCAAGCACAACCGGCTCAATATCAGTCGATTGCGCCAAGTCGACGTAAACCCGCCCACGTTTCTGTTTACGGTTGATAACCCTCAATTGGTACACTTTTCCTATCAGCGCTATCTGGAAAACAAGTTGCGCACCAGCTTTGGCTTCGACCAAACCCATTTGAGGCTAATTTTCAAAAAGTGATTGCAGAGACCCTGTTTTGTGCTGAACTATGCGCTGGTCTTAACATCTGTCCGCCAGCGGCGAATCGCCTGCCGTTTGTTCAAAAGTAATGAACAAGCCACTTAATCCAGCATTTTTTGGCTTTGCGGTGCTGCCAGCAATTACCGCTGCGGTGGTGGCGGTTTTCCTGACCATGGAAAACGAGTCCGAGTTGGCCCGGTACACCGTGGTGATAGCTCTTAGCTACATCGTGGGCTCGGTTCCCTGGGGCTACATGTTGTTGCAGTGGAGGCGGGGCGTCGACGTTCGGGACTACGGCAGCGGGCGCACCGGCATGACCAACGTGCTCCGCACCGGTGGCGGCAAGTTTGCTGCCGCAGTGTTGCTTCTAGACTTCGGGAAAGGGGTCTTGGCCGTGCTCTTGGCCAGGCAGATTATCGACGCCACCGCTGGTGAGGCGGCTGCGGGGCTGGCTGTATTGGCCGGGCATAACTGGCCGGTATTCTTGGGATTTCGAGGCGGAAGAGGCATAGCCCCCGGTTTTGGCGGGCTGATGATGATGGCGCCAATTGCGGCGGGTATTGGCTTCTCGTCGTTCATCCCAATTATCCTTATTAGCCGCTATTTGTCCCTTGGTTCTGTTCTGGGATTGGTCGTAACCTGTCTGGCCACACTAGGACTAGTATTAGCCGGAGTGTATTCATCTGGCTACATAGTCTATGCGTTTGTGGGTTCGGCGGTGATCATTTGGCAACACCGGGACAACATCCAGCGGATTCGCAATGGGACCGAAAGGCGTCTGGGCCAACCCGCCAAATAAACCAGGCTAATAATCTCCACTATAAGTTAATAGAGTGACAGCTGTTGACGAATATGGTGTCAGTAGTCGGAACCACTACCTGGGGAACCACCCTGGGCATCGTCCTTGCCCGTCACAATGTTCCCGTTTGTATAGTAGCTCGTACCGAGTCCGAAGCTGAGGACCTAGACTCCAAGCGCCAAAACCTACGGTTCCTCCCCGAAGTGCCCTTCCCCGATGGCCTAAGAATAGCCAGCGACCCCAATGCTGCCATAACACCTGCCAGACTGGTAATTCTCGCCGTCCCTTCCCATCAACTTAGGCACAACATCCGGTCGATACGCGACAGTCTGGCCCCCGGCACAATCGTCGTTAGCGCCGCCAAGGGCCTGGAACTGCCCAGCGGCGAGAGAATGAGCCAGGTATTGGAGCAGGAGCTTCCGTCGGAGTTTCACCCAGGCATTTGCGTTTTATCCGGGCCAAACCTGGCCCACGAGATTATCCAGGGAAAGATTTCCTCCACGGTGATAGCCGGCCAAGACCCGGTGAAAACCGCCGAAGCCCAATCGATCTTGATGACCAACGCTTTCCGGGTGTACACCAGCGACGACATCGTGGGCGTCGAGCTAGGAGGGGCTCTAAAGAACATCATAGCCTTAGGCGCGGGCATCGGAGACGGCATGGATGCCGGGGACAATGCCAAATCGTCCTTCATAACCCGAGGATTGGCCGAGATCACTCGCTTGGGAATTGCGGCAGGCGCCAACCCAATGACCTTCGCTGGCCTGGCGGGATTGGGCGACTTAATTGCTACTTGCAGCAGCAAGCTGAGCCGCAACCACTACGTTGGAGAGCAACTAGCCATGGGCCGAACATGGCCCGAAATCGAGAGGTCCATGGACAACGTGGCCGAAGGTGTGAATGCCACCAAAGCCGCCGTAGGTTTGGCCGCCAAGCTGAATGTGGAAATGCCCATAGCCCAGACCACCCACAAAGTGTTGTTTGAAGGAATGTCCATCCGTGAGGCAGTCGCCGAGCTGATGGGTCGTCCGCCCCGCTCCGAGCGCTAAACCAGAATGCTAACTGATGCCGCAGGTCCCTTAAGCTCAAACAGGGTCTGACTACGTCACCACGAAGCTAGCAGACGGGTTCGCATCAAGTTACCGGAGCTTTGGTGTCAGTACCAGCAGTCTATGGTTTCCTTCGTTGACCCAATTAGTTGCGGATTTGAGTTTTGCTTGGATTTCCACCTCACTGTCGTGTGATTCCCTAAGACTTCTACCCATTGATTATTGCCGTCGAAACAACGACTCTGGCTAGCTTCTGGAAATTGTTGACATGCATACTAGAGAAACCAGGTCCGACAGATCCACGGTGATGCGCCAGTGGCTTTGGCCGTGCGCTGAAATTGAAGTGGTCAAATCAATATCAGCCGGTAGGTTAACCATCGGTCGCGCTGCGGAGCTGCTCGAATTGACCCACTACGACATTTACCGAATTGCTCAAGAAAACAACATCGTCTTGGGTGCGTCAGAGGAAATCGCCTCCATAGTTCGTAGCCTTGTGGGTGACTCACCAAAGCCACGAAGCAAGACCACCTAAGTTGGGAGGATTGCTAAAACCTAACGAAAACAGGAGCGGTGATCATATTTTTAATGACAACCCTCGATAACCTGTTGCGACAAACCACCTCGGGCCCTGCTATTGTACAAATCAATTCCACTGTTGAGCCTAACGCAGGTCGCCGCACTCAAGCCCCGGCGCACGCTCTAGAAGCCATTGGGCCGCCACCCTCCTGTGGCACAGCTTTTCGCCACGTTCAAAACACAGTAACGTCACGTCCCCAGCCGACGCCAACTCATCGACCCATTCCCGAAACTCTCCCTTCTCCTGGTAATTTGTGTCCAAGCCCATGCGGTACTCGATTGTGAGGACAGTAAAGTCTATGGACTCCGCCCGGTAATAGTCGAGCAACAATCTGTCCGGAAACAATGAGCGCGCAACTTCCCACTGGGCTTTCCTGCCTCGTGGATGGGCCCTGGATACCCGGTAGCACTGGCCTTTCCAATCTTGGGTGTCATAAAAGCTTGCTGTGTATAGCATGGTTATTTGCGGCTCTCCCCCTCTGCGGACGTCTGTAGATCTAGGGACGCTGCTACCGGATTGTGGGCCGAGCGGCGACGAAACGCTTGTCTACCAACAAACAGGATGGCCCCCACGACGATAATGCTCAAATAGGTTATAGCCCGGTCCACCAAGACCAAAGCCGCGGCGATGCTTCCTGACAGGCTGGAGAACCGCACCACCAACCCGGCCACGCCCGACTCAACCGCACCGAACCCTCCCGGCGTAGGCACCAACGTTAGCAGGGAATTGGCCAGGGTCAAAAATACAACTAGCGGGAAACCAATGTCGAGGTCCAAAGCTTGCACCACGAGGTAGAGCCGCCCTACCTCGGCCATCCAACCCAACAAGCCCCATACGGTAACCGGGATCAACCGTCGAAAGCTGCCCAAGGTGCCCTGATGAAAACGAGTAAACCGTTCGCCCAGCCAAGATGGGAGAATCCTTAAGACAAGCTCTCGCCCCCACGTCATCGCCGCCAATAGGATAACAAGGCCGACCGCCAGAGATATTGCCACCGCCAGCACCATCCAGGCTGCGCCACCGTCGCTGTCAACCAAAAAGGGCATGACGACGATGAGCAAGCCCACGACCAGAATGGTATCCATCACCCTTTCCGCCAAGATGGTGCCTATGGTACGGGAGAAAGAAGCGCTCTGCTCTTCCCTGTAAAGGTATGCCCGGTATGCGTCTCCCAAACGGAGCCAGCCCACGGCATTGGCGAACCAGCCCAGCAACACCAATTGGCTACAGTAGAGGACCCCAGGCACCTTATGGGGCGCCAGGCTTTCATCTTGTTGAATTTGAGTGTTCTGGAGAAAGACCCGCCACCTGGCGCCACGAAAAATGAAGGTGGTGTAGTGGACCAATACCGCCGCAGTCAAAAGCCAGGGATTGCTGCCCTTCAATTGGCTCCAGGTGATTCCGAAGTCGACATCGAAACGAGTCACCAGGAAAACCAAAAAGGCCGTGGCCAGGACCAAGGAAACAAGGGCGGGGAGGGAAAAGGCCCGGCTCTTCACATCTGCCGAGCCGCTGAACTGGCGGCTAAACCGGAGCATTAGAACAAGAGGCCCAGCCGGGAGCGGACCATTCCTAGCGCAATTCCTTGGGAAGAGTGAACGAAACCTCTTCTTCGACACCTTCCAGCATGGTCACTTTCTCCGGAGCCAACGCATTTATCACGCTTTCAACCAACACCTCCGGAGTAGATGCGCCGGAAGTGATGCCAACCTTCTGCTTGTCTTTGAACCAACTGAGGTCAATCTCTTCGGGGCCGTTAATCAAGTAGGACGGGACCCCTTGAGCCTCGGCGACTTCCCTGAGACGGTTGCAGTTAGAACTACTCTCGGCCCCGATGACCAGCACCAACTCAACCATCTTCGCCATGTGGGTTACCGCTTGTTGACGGTTGGTGGTGGCGTAGCAGACGTCGTTTCGCACCACAGCGTTATAGAAGCGGCCTTTTATGGCATCAATGGCTCGAGCCGTATCGGTGATGGACAACGTGGTCTGGGTTAATACCGCTACATCTTCGTCGGCGCCCCAGTCGGGCAACTCGGCGTCTGAGTCGTCGGCTATCAGGGTCATTTCCACTTGGCCCATAGTGCCCTTCACCTCTTGATGGCCGCGGTGCCCCACCAAAAGCACCTTTTTGCCCTCGCGATGGTACTTCTTGGCCTCGTTATGCACCCGGGTCACCAGAGGGCACACAGCATCAATTACCCGTAGGTCCCGGTTCCTGGCTTTTTCAAAATCTTCCGGAGCGGAACCGTGGGCCGAGAATACAACCACGGAGCCCTCGGGTACCTCGTCAACAGTCTCCACCGTGATTGCTCCCTTGCGCTCCAAGTCGGCCACCACATGGGGATTATGAACAATCTGATGCTTTACGTAGACCGGCGCGCCATACCTGCGAAGGCAAATATCTACGATCTCAATGGACCGGACCACTCCAGCACAGAAGCCCCGAGGCGAACTCAGTATCACGTCCAAGTCACACTCTCCCTAAGCCTCTAAAAATATCAGCTAGCTGAATTCTGTTACCAAGAAATACAGTGAAATGGCCTATCCCGCAATACTGGGGAGGTAAATGGTGAACCCCCATCGGATTGCTTTTGCTTCGAAACGAACCCCTCTCGATCTCACTCTCCGTAATGGGGAGAGAAAATATCCCCCATTTGCGTTGAGCATACCCTTGGCCTATCCCCAATATTTTCCAAGGTGCCGGACAGCGGCCCATATAGTTGCCCATATAGTTGAATGAGATGAGTTCTCGCGTATTAGCTCCCTTCCTCGATCAGGTGTAGATATTTATATCCGGAGCCTGTATTCAACAGGATAACAGACATTCCCGGTTCAATGTGACCATCACTGATTAGGCGCTTCAAGCCAACCAGCGTAGCTGCCCCTTCGGGGCAAGCAATCACGCCTTCTGTGGCTGCCAATTCATGCATTCCCGCCACCATCTCATGGTCTTCCACCGCCAAGGCGGTGCCGCCGGTCTCCCGCAAAGAACGCAAGATCAGGTAATCGGCGAACGGATGGGGCACACGGAGACCGTCGGCCAACGTGGTGGCATTATCCCAGAGTTCAGATACTTCCTTGCCATCCTGAAAGGCCTTGACCACCGGCTGGCAACCCGAAGCTTGTATGGCAAAGAATTTGGGCACTTTGCCTTCAACCCAGCCCAATTCCAGCAACTCTTGAAAGCCCTTGTGCATACCAATTATCCCGGTGCCGCCACCGGTGGGATAGATGATGGCGTCGGGCAAAGTCCAGCCCAACTGCATAGCGATCTCCAGGCCCATGGTCTTCTTGCCTTCGGCCCGGTAGGGCTCTTTCAGCGTAGAAAGGTCGAATAGGTCTTGCTCTTCTGCTACCGCAACCGCTCGGCGGCCGGCATCATTTATCAGGCCATCTACAAGATTTAGTTCCGAACCGGAGAGGATGCACTCCTTTTTGTTGGCGTCGGGAGCATCTTTGGGCATAAACACCTTGAGTTCCAACCCTCCCCGAGCGCAGTAGGTCGCAGCTGCGCCTGCGGCATTACCAGCCGAGGGCATGGTAAACCCCTTGGCGCCCAGTTCTCGAGCCTTGGAAACAGCGGCCGATATCCCGCGGGCTTTGAATGTACCGGTTGGATTAAGGCCCTCTTCTTTTATAAATAAGTGTCCCATCCGCAGGCTCTCGCCCAACCTGGAGGCAACCAGCAGGGGAGTACCGCCCTCCCCCAAGGTAATCACGTTTGCTGGGTCCAAAACAGGCAACAATTCCGAGAACCGCCACATGTTGGGCGGGCGGCGGGCCAGAGCGTCCCGGTCCACTTCCTTGCTCATCTTGGCCAGATCGTAACGAGCGAACAACACCTTGCCGCAACATGGACTGACCTTGATTAACTCGTCGCACGGGCAAGTCTTGCCGCATTGCGTGCACTCTAGATGGCTGAGATAGCTAAACATTGATTACACCATTTGAGTTCCAATATTCGGGTTTCAAATCCGCCAGCATTCATCAGTCGATTCCTCATAATTTCCACCGGCTAGTTCGGACATTATCATACTCCCAGGAGGAGTTCTATGTAAGAGAGTGAGGAGCTAGGCATTCGATTGCCAGGACTGGATACGCGCGATCTGCCGTCACACCGACCTTCGCCTATGTCCGGATATAATCTATGTCGGTTTGAGATGCCTAATGGATGTAGGTCGCCGGAATGACGGGCTCATAACCAATTAACTGCCGGTAGTTACAGCCTTGTTACAGCAATGGACCAAGGGATGGGCCTCCTTTCGTGCCCCCAGCGCCTATGCTATAATCTCTGTGCTCCAGCCCATTCCACCAGCCCATTCCAGAGGAAATTCATGCCCAGCTTCAGCCACGTCTTGCTGGAAAAAGACGCCTCCGAGCACATCGCATGGCTGACGATTAACCGCCCCCAACGCCGCAACGCCATTGACGATTTAACGATTCGGGAATTGGCTGAAGCCATCGAGGACATTGGCTCGGATGACGCGGTGCGCGTAGCAATACTAACCGGCGCCGGAGAAGCCTTTTGTGCTGGCGGCGACCTGCATACCTTGCCTGGAGGCGAAGAACCCGGGGCCTGGGCTTCGGAAAACACCGACGACATAAGCCGCAGTTTCAAATCCGCGCAGCGCCTCATTTTGGGACTCCAAGGGATTGAAAAACCGGTCATCGCTATGATTAACGGAGTCGCAGTAGGGGCCGGGTTCGACCTGGCTTGTGCTTGCGACATCCGCATCGGCTCTCCCAAGGCCCGTTTCATGGTAGCCTATGTGAGGATTGGCCTGTTTCCGGGGTTCGGCGGCACCTGGGTGTACCCTCGCACCCTGGGAAGTATGGGCAAAGCGGCGGAGATGCTATTTACCGGCGACTTCATGGAGGCGGAAGAAGCCTATCGTTTGGGCTTCCTGAACAAGCTGGTGCCTGAAGATGAGCTTAAAGTCACCACTCTGGAGATGGCCCGCAAAATTGCTGCGGGACCTCCGATTGCCATTCGTCTATCCAAGCTTATGCTCTATCAAGGCCTGGAGTTCAATCTGGAAACAGCGCTAAAAATGGCTGCCGCTGCGGAAACAATCACGCTGACCTCCCGGGATCACCGAGAGGGCACCTCCGCAATTCGAGAGTCCAGAAAACCGTTGTACGAGGGCCGATAATGAAACCAGTGCTGGACGAACTGAAGATTTTCACCGGGAATAGCCACCGAGGCTTGGCTGAATCCGTTTGCGATTACCTAGACATCCCTCTAGGCCAGGCAGAGGTGTTCAAGTTCGCTAACGATAACACCTTCGTTCGCATCCAGGAAAACGTCCGCCAAAGGGACGTTTTTATTATTCAGCCCACCTCCTATCCAGTGAACGATAATTTAATGGAGTTGCTGATCATGATCGACGCCTGTAAGCGGGCGTCGGCGGGGCGCATCACTGCGGTAATTCCCTACTACGGTTATGGCAGGACCGACAAAAAGGACCAACCCCGGGTGCCCATAACCGCTCGGTTGGTAGCCGATTTATTGACCGCCGCCGGAGCCGACCGAGTGCTCACGGTGGACCTCCATGCAGGCCAAATTCAAGGGTTTTTTAATATTCCGGTGGACGAATTAACCGCCCTACCGATTTTGGCGGATTACTTCCAGAAGAAAGAAATACGTGACTTGGTGGTGGTGGCCGTGGACATCGGCATTAGCAAAAAAGCCCGCGACGTAGCCGACCGCCTTCACGCATCCTTGGCCATTATCGAAAAGCGAAGGGTGGGCAACGACGAAATCACCGAGACTATGAACGTTATAGGCGACGTCGAAGGCAAGGGAGCCCTTTTGTTCGATGATGAAATTGCCACCGGCGGTACCATCGTCAATGCCGCTTCCGCCTTGGCGGACCGCGGAGTCTCGGACGTATTCTGCTGTGTTACCCACCCGGTCCTATCGGGTAATGCCCCACAACTGATGGCCGAAAGTAAGTTTTCCGAGATAGTGGTGACCGACACCATCCCTGTAGCACCGGAAAAGCGAAACGGGAAGATTACCGTGCTCTCGGTTGCGCCCCTTTTGGGCGAAGCAATCTACCGTATACACAACGGACTGTCCGTAGGGGAAATGTTCAACTAACTCTTCTCGGATCGAATACTGTTACCCAACCTCAAGCGCGGATAATTCGGCTAGGCCTTAAATGACTCTGCCAGAGGTCAATCTTCCACACTGGACTGCGACTAGATCGCGGCCAAGCCTAACCATACGATTTCGATTTCCATATTGACTACTTGCCTACCGGCTTAACCGAAAATTGGAGGCCCATTGTATAATGTACGATCTGATCATCAAGGGCGGAACGGTGGTCGACCCGTCACAAAAAATCCACGGTCTCAACGACGTTGCGGTTCAGGACGGCAAGATCGCCAAGGTAGCACAGGATATCCCCAGTGAGGAGGCCAAGCGGGTCGTCGAGGTCAAGGGTAAGGTAGTGATTCCCGGATTGATCGACTTACACACTCACGTTTACGCCGGAGTCAACGCCAGCGGGGTAGACCCGGACATTGGCGGCGTACGGGCCGGTGTGACCACCATGGTCGACGCTGGCAGCGCGGGCTGCGACACCTTCGGAGGGTTTCCCAGGCACATTATCCCCAACACGGCTACAGAGATAATTTGCTTTCTTCACATTTGCCGAACCGGCCTGGCCACAACGCCGGATATTTTCAGTCGAGACAGTATCAACATGGACGGCACCGCACAGGTGATTTCCGAGAACCGGGGCATTATAGCCGGGATTAAGGCCCGAATGGTCACTCCCGCCTTGGATATCATGGGAATGGAAATGCCCCGAATGGCGAAAAAGGCGGCCAAAGAGGCCGGAGTCAGGCTAATGGTCCACATTGGGGATACGCAAAAGCGCTACGATCCAAACGTGATCCGTGAACTCCTGCCTATCCTGGAGGAAGGGGATATCGTCACTCATTACTTCACCGCCAATCCCGGCGGCGTGCTGGACAGCGACGGAAAGCTGGTGCCGGAGGCCCAAGAAGCCCACGACCGCGGAGTGTGGCTGGACACAGCCCACGGTCGGATGAATTTCAGCTTCGACGTGGGCCAAAGAGTGTTGGACCAAGGAGTAAGTCCCCACTGCATCAGTACCGACCTGACTTTGCCTGGTCGCCAAAACACCGTGCACAGCATGACCGAGATGATGACCCGCTTCCTAGCGATGGGGTTCACTTTCGACCAAGTAGTCACAATGTCCACCGAGAACCCGGCCAAGGCGGTGGGGGTTGAAGACCGCTTGGGCACATTAAAGCCGGGAAAGCAAGCCGATATAACGGTGCTGGAAATCCAAGACGGCAACTGGGTGCTTTACGATGTGGTGGGCGGCTCCCGAAAGAGCGACAAAGCAGTTGTGCCGGTGCTATGCGTGAAAAAGGGTGAGGTATTCGAAGCGGGCTGGGGACCCCGTCCTTGGGGCTGGGAGCCTGACCAAGCCTAGGGTAGCCGAATCCACGGGCACAAGGAAAAAGAGCCAGAGGTTTCTTTTCAGGCAATTTGGCCGTTTTTCGGCTTATGCGGGTGAAATCGAACCTGCCCACAAGTAGTGTAGCCATAACCGTTCGCGGTGAGCGTGTCGAAACACATTCTTGCGCAGAAGGACCCTTCGACAGGCTCAGGGCGAACGGTGGGCGCCAAACCCAATTTCCGCATCTAGGCCTTAATGCCCTTGCTGCTTCGACCGCTTGGGCACCAGCTTTTTGGAAATCCGGCGGATGTCTGCCAGGGGACGGAACTTGGGCCTTATGTTGTTGGCAATGAGCGGAGCAAGCTGCTCGTTACCAGCAATCAAAGGCGCCATCCAGCCCCTCAGTTCCTTCATTGTGGGTGTTTTTGTCTCCCAACTTGGCACCAAAGACTCCAGGGCATGCCACTGCTTTTCGCCGCGAAACTTGGTCATTACCGTGCCCTTGGCTTCCATCACCGCCAAAGCGCCGCCAGCCATGTCCCACATTCTGGGAGCCCCAAATATGGAGTACTGCATCACACCGATGGCTGTCATCGCCAGTTCGTAGGCAATGCTGCCCGTGGTGCGCAATTCGCCAGCCTTGGAGCGCACTTTAGGAGCAAACTGGGTGGTAACAGGAAAGTAACCGGGCAATCCGATCAGTTTGTTAGCTACCAACTCTTTGGACTGGTATACGGAAACCGGTTCATCATCCGCAAAACAACCACCGCCTTTGCGGCAGTGCAGCACAAATCCGCGCTTGGGATTAGGCCAAGGAATAAACAATGCGGCCGCCACCGGCAAGCCCCGGTGCAACACGCCTATGGAACAAGCATAGACCGGGAGACCGTTTAGAAAATTCGTCGTGCCGTCCAAGGGGTCCAATACCCAGAGGTAATCGGGTGAAGGCTCTTCAACTGACTCGGTGGCTCCACTGGACTCGGTAGTTCCACGGGACTCACTGGCTTCACGGTACTCACTGTCTTCGCTGGCAGGCTCTTTGTCGCCAGAATGATGCCCGGTTCCCCCTACTCCATTGTGCGCCACGCCAGACGACTCTCCCGATTTGGCGCCAGACCCTACATTCCTATCGGCGCTGGCTTTATCGGCGCTGCTTTCCGACTCGGGGGTCTCTTCCCCCAATATTCCGTGGCCGGGAAATCTGCGGTTAATCTCCTTGGACAAGAATTCCTGGCAAGATTTGTCAACTTCGGTTACTGGGTCTCGTTGGTCTTTATCCTTGTACTCGACGGATATCCTCTTACCGAAATGCCCACCCAAAATTCCACCAGCACCCCAAGCCATTTCCACGGCGGCCAATTCGATTTGTTGGGCTAGGGCATCATCTACGGGCATACTTAGTTCCTATACCTGCCGGCAATTTCAGTTCTTGATTCTTTGTGAAGGCTGGAATACCCCAACCATCTTGATCGAGCAAAGGCTTTAATGCCAGCCTTGATGGGTGTGACGAATTGCTCCTCCCATACACTGCTCAGTCGCCAGATACGTACAAAATCATCACAGGGTTTGGTTCTTCGGCAGCCTCTCTTCCAAGTATAGCACCGGTCTAATTTGGCTCGGGACCAATTCTAACCCAGTCCGCAAAACCCGAGGTGCTATAATCAATTTTCTTGCTACGCACGGCAATCTCTCTAGCCATGCAATTGGCTTAAATCGAGGAAATAATGGATCTAGGTCTTAAGGGTAAAGTCGCCATCGTTGGCGGCGCCAGCAAGGGGCTGGGAAGGGCTTGTGCCCAAGTTTTAGCCGAAGAAGGGGCCAACGTGGTCATTTGCAGCCGAACCAAACCCGACTTGGAAAAGGCTGCCGAAGAAATCGCCAGCACCGGAAGCGGCGAAGTAATGACATTCTCTGGCGACCTTGACAGTCACCAGACTATTCAAGACTTAGTCGCCGCGACGAAATCCAGGTTCGGGCGCTTGGACATCATGGTCAACAACTCGGGCGGTCCTCCCCTGGCTAGGGCCGCCACAGCCACGGAAGAGCAGTGGGAAACAGCCCTGCAGCGCTCGTTGCTGTTTTTCGCTCGCATGTGCCGGGAAGCATTGCCCCACCTGAAGGAACAGGGTGGAGGGCGCATCATTAATATTCTGGCAAGTACAGTTTATCAACCAATCGACAACCTTGCTTTGTCCGGCGCCACTCGAATGGGGGTTGTCGCCTTCGCCAAGAGCCTTGCCGACGAAGTAGGCAAAGATAACATCCTGGTAAACAACGTCTGCCCCGGCTCCATACTGAGCGACAGGATGCTATCCAACGTCACGTCCCGAGCCAACGAGATGGGAATTTCAGTGGAGGAGGCTTTAGCCCAGCGAGCCTCCGGGACCGCTGTGGGCAGAATTGGCGAACCCGTAGAGATGGCAAACCTGGTTGCTTTCTTGGCGTCCGACAAATCCAGCTACATTACCGGCACCACTATCCTGGTCGACGGCGGCTTGGTGCGTTCGGTCATGTAAATGTTGCGCCCAAGGACCCTGACCCTTGTGGTGGCAAGCGCAGTAACCCTTTATTGGCCCGGCGTTGTCTCACATCGTGTGGCCCGGCATTGTCTCACGTCGTGGCTTCACGCTTTATTACCCGTACATCAGTCATAACTACTTTCGTCGGAATCTTCGTGGATTTCTATGCTAGTAGAACTGTGCCGGTAGAAGCATCCGGGCCGAGCTAAATTGTTCGAGTTAGACAAGTCCTAGGAAGGGTGTATCCCGCCAATCCTAATTTACGGAAGATAATTCGACAACAGGTGGCTATGTTCCCCCAGTTGTAACCGATTTGCTGGCCTCCAAGAACCTGCTTGGTTTAGACATTCGTTGAATTTTTGTGGTGATCTTTTTACGATTTGCGTAATTATCCCGCATAATTGATCTATTTACGCTTATATATACCACAGATAAATCCTATCTATTTCAGTTCCTATAGGGTATAGTAACTCACAGTTCTAATTTAACGCATTTTGCCATACGGGTTTAACGTATCATAACCGTACTGGTTATATATCGGATTTCCAACCGGAGATTTGCCCTGCGTCCATTCAATCTTCTGGTTAGAATGAAATTTAGCTCAGTAGAAAGTCTGGCATGCAATTATTAATGCCGCGGAGGTCGGAGGCACCCGCAACTGCAATGCAGCAGGAATCAGATAACGGCCAGTTGATATATGTGATTGACAGCGATTCGTCCATCACAAGGCTTATCGCTCTTAATCTGACCGCCAAAGGCTACGAGGTCAAGGTGTTCTCCCGAGGCCACGAGGCCCTGGCTATTCTCGAAAATGACCGGCCAAACTTGGTTTTGATGGGCCTGTTGTTGCCGGATTGTGACGGATTGGAAATAGCCAGGTTGATCCGGCAGTGCTCCGCCGTCCCTATCATAATTCTCAGTGTGCTGGATGAAATGGCGTCAAAAATAGCTGCACTGGACTCGGGTGTGGACGACTACATCACCAAACCCTTCCGAATGGAGGAGTTGCTTGCCCGGGTCCGGGCCATTCTCCGTCGAACTTTCCACGCCCACACCGCATTAGCCCACGCCGATAACGCATATCGCTACGGTGGGTTGCTGATTGACCTGCACGGCATGACCGTGACTAGTCATAACAAGAACGTGAGTTTGACGCCGAGAGAGTGGTCCACGTTGCAGATCTTAATGGAAAACGTCGGACGTGTGGTAAGTCCCAAAAATCTGCTCCATGAAACCAATAGGCGGCGCAACGGGACCCATCACGACAATGCCCGAGCCTATATCACGCGTTTGAGAAGGAAGTTGGAGCCAGACCCGCACAACCCTCGATACATCCTTTCCGAGCGCGGTCTGGGTTACCGCTTGGTGGATCCTGACTAGAGAATAAATCGGCGTTACCCAATAGCGAACATTGGATAATGCCGACGTTCGAGACCTTTAGATTTAGGGAAGGAAAACCGGGCTCCAAGACCGGGCCAATCAAGAAACTGGCTTAAAGTAAGGCACACTAACTTGGTCGTTGGCGCGCATGAAAGTGACCTCGACCGGCATTCCGATCTCCACCATTCCAGGGTCGCATTCCACAATGTTGGTAAACATCTTAATCCCTTCCTCCAATTCCACAAGGGCCAGGACATAAGGACCCTCGTTAAAACCCGGCGTCCGGTTCTGGTAGGTCACAGTGTATGTCCAAACTGTCCCTTTCCCGGAAGATTGGACCCACTGGACGTCGTCTGACCAGCAATTGGAGCAGATGCCTCTGGGATAAAACTGGAACTCGGAGCATTTATCGCACTTCTGGAGCAGCAACCTACCTTGGCGACATGCATCCCAATAGGGCTTGGTTTCGCCTACAATGGTCGGCAACGGTTTGTTCCAATCCGGCATTGTCTAATCCCTCCCCAGAATTACGGTGCCGCCACTATGCCTGGAACCCAGGGCCCCACCGGTACCGTGGCATAAAGCTATCTTGCAGTCGGGCACCTGACGGGGCGTGCCCTCAAACTGGCGCCGCAACTGCCTAGTCGCCTCAAGCAACAAAAACAGACCGCGCATCCCCGGATGATTAGAGGAAAGACCGCCTCCATCGGTATTTATGGGCAACTCGCCGCCTAACTGTATCCGTCCACCCGAAATAAAGCTTCCGCCTTCACCCTTTTCGCAAAATCCCAGGTCCTCCAGGGTTTCCACCACGGTGATGGTAAACGAGTCGTAAATCATTGCCATGTCGATGTCTTGATGGGTTACTCCGGCCATGGCAAAGGCGGGCTCGTGGCTCTGTTTAGCCGCAATATACATGAGGTCCCTCTTGCCGGCCCCTTGGTGGGCCACCGCTTCGCCAGCGCCCAACACCCACACCGGGGTGTGGCGGCAATTTCGTGCCACCTCAGGGGAAGCCACCACCACTGCGCCACCGCCATCGGTAATCACGCAGCAGTCCATCAGATGCAGCGGTGAAGAGATGACCCGGGACCTTACTACGTCCTCCACGGTGATGAGGTTGCGGAACAAGGCTTCCGGATTCATGGATGCGTGCTTTCGCATGGCCACGGCGACCTCGGCCAATTGCTCCGAAGTTGTGCCGTAGAGCTTCATGTGCCGTTGGGCGATCATGGCGTAGAGGCCGACGGTGGTGAGACCGTACAGCTCTTCGAAGCTGTCCGGAGAAGGGTCCAGCCTGGGATGGCCGAACCGGGACACGCCGCCTGTGCCTACCGAAACCCCACCGGACCGGGCCAGGGTGCTGTAGGTGATCACGGCGCAGTTTATGCGGCCGCCAGCAATGGCGTTTAGAGCGTGTGAAAGGTGAAACTCGAAAGAACCACCGCCTACCGTGGTGTTGTCCACCATTTTGGGATTCATATCCAGGTAGTCGGCCAATGCCAAACCACTGTTGCGTATGGACATGGAAGCCGTGAGCAACCCGTCCACGTCGTTTTTAGTGAGGCCGGCATCATCCAGTGCCTTGATGATGCTTTCTCCTTGAAGTTGCAACTCGCTCTTGTCGGGAGCATAGCGAGTGATGTGCTCATGAATACCCACTATGGCGGCACCATGGTTAAGATCGGCCATTTTCGGGGTACCTCCGTGCTAGATTGCTTGGTCCGGGTAAGTCGTGGCCAGAGAGAATCAGGCGTGAGCCCGTTGTTTGGAACTTAATAACTTGGTACTTCTGACTAATAAGCCTAGCCACAGTAACAAGCGCCATTAGGGCTGCGCCTAATCATCTTGGTTGACAGCGCTTAGGGCCAACGGGGCCGCATTATCATAGGTGTGAGCGTTTGGGGTGTCAATAGAATTAGGGACGGGCGACTAGGGCTTAGAAACTATCTCAAACCTCCGGAAATCTCAGATGCGATCCTAGGACGAGCGCAGGATGAGCGGGATTCAAACACGCTCCGCTCAAGGTGAGTCTGTCGAACCACGTTTTGAGATAATTTCTTAGTTCTCTGTTCTACCGAATCGGGAACCAAGCCCTACAGAACCGGGACACAAATAAATGTAGAATCAGCGCCACACCTTTCCCTAGGCCGGAGCGGGCATGTATAGTGAGCCACAACGGTTCAAATCAAATTTCGAGACTTCCGTTTATTTACGGATTATTTGAGGGGTCTATATGCTGGCTTTCCTTGGCGGTACCGGACCCGAAGGCAGAGGATTGGCAATAAGGTTGGCCATCGCCGGAGAGGAGGTCTTAATCGGCTCCAGAGACGCAGCTAGGGCATCGGCGGCGGCGGATGAGCTTTTGTTGCTGGCCCCTGGCACCAAAATTAGTGGCGCAGCTAATGCCGAGGCCGCTGCCCATGCCGATACCGTGTTCTTGACCTTCCCCTATGAGGGACAGAGGCCAACCCTGGAACTGCTGGGCAGCGCATTGGATGGGAAGGTAGTGGTTAACGTCATTGCGCCCATGGAGTTCCAGAGAGGGAAAGGCGCCATAGCGGTGCCAGTGGACGACGGGTCGGCCGCCCAGGAATCTCAAGAACTTCTTCCAGGCGCCTTGGTGGCGGCCGCATTCCAAAATGCCAGCGCCGAGGAGTTGCAGGACCCCCAAATGACCATGGAAGGGGACGTGGTAATCTGCTCGGACCACAAAGCAGCCAAGGACAGGGTCATGGACCTTGTACCCAAAATTCCCAACCTACGCCCCGTGGACGGTGGAGCGCTAGCCAATGCCAAGTACGTGGAGCAAATTACGCCACTATTGGTGAATATCAACCGGATCTACAAAATCCACGCTGGCATCAAGATTGTGGGCATATAGGACCTTTCAACAAAACCTAACTCGATCTCAGCAGAGTCTAGTGATCGACGCTCGGGCAATGTTGGGAGCCCGGGGCAGGGTTGAGAATATTTATGGCCCGATCACACAAAGTCTTTGCAGATTCCGGGATGCCAGGCTCCAGTCCTGCGAAAACGGTAAACAAACCAATTAAATGCCCGATGGGTAATGGGGCTAAAATTTACTAGCGAGGCGATTTCATGCCAAGAGCAGTCTTAAACTTGATGGACTTAGGTGATTTGAAGCAGGCGCAAGCGGAATGGCGCTACGCCACCGGATTGGTGCCGGGAGAGCCCAACGAAGGATTGGTTTCCCAACTGGAAGGTAGCCCGGCCCGGCTGCCCGACTACGACGACTCGGGCTGGGATATTTGCCCGGACTTGGGAAAGTGGGTTTCCCACGGGTTTACCTTCGTCTGGTACCGCACCAAGATTGTATTGCCCGAGACGGTGGGAGGACATCCCGTGGAAGGCGCCCGCTGTATATTCGAGACCTGCGTGGACGACTACGGCGAGGTTTGGATCGACGGCGAATGCGACCGGGAGCGGGGCACAGTGCAGGGATTCAATGTGCCCCAGAGAATTTTATTGACCATAGAATCCCATCCCGGAGACACCCACAACATAGCGATTCTGGCAGCTAACGGGCCCATGGCCGCACCGGGCGGCGCAGTGTTCGTACGTTATGCCAACCTGTGCATCGAGTGGCGGGAAGACGCTTAGCAAAACCTCGACCGATCAAAACCGGGTCTCCCGAACGGGGTTTACCGAACCAGGTTTACTGAACCGGGTTTTTTACTTAAGCCAGGAATCGTCTTCATCCCCCTCGTCCCCATCAGTCGGGTCTTGGGGGGTGAAGCCCATCTCCTTGAGTTCCAGTTCTAATCTCCCGCAGAACTCTTCGATAGACTGGTTCTCCGGTACTGTTATTTCGATCAGCCCTGCCGAGTCTTTGCCTATGGACCCCGGGTCTTCCTTGCCCAACTCCACCCTGACCGACTCTCGGTGGATGCCCATGGCATCGGTCACCGAGAAAATGATCTGCATGTCACTCATATCTATTACGCCTTCCGGCATTATGCGCACATCCTTATTTGGAGACACTCATGTGTTGAGAGCCTCGTTTTGGGTAAAATCGGGAGCTGCCTCTATGGACGCTCTGAACGGTGACGCTCTGACCGGTGACGCTCTCAACCGCCCACAGTTCTTGGTGATATACCCCAGTCCAAGAACCGCATGCCCTTAAGCTTTTGCCCTTCGCCTGGCTCAGACGAACACTTGAGGTCAACTAGCCCATTGCCGGTCTAGTCTTCTTGAGGCCATTTGGTGCCGCCCACCGCAGGACGGGCATCGGGAGTCATGGCCAGACCGCCCGCGACTAGCTGTCGAAACTCCTCTAAGATAATGTTCCCCCACTCCTTCGCGTGAGCAACTCTAAATGCGGTGCGCTTGCCCCGGCCCATTGAACGAGCGTTTTCTTCGCTTTCGCCAGCCACTTCCTTGGCAATCGCATCGTCCATTGCGTCCAGGGTGGGGACCAGAGTCAATGCTGTCTCAACGAACCTGGCTATTTCGTTCATGGACGAGTCCAGCACCACAAAAACCGGCACGGTCCCGGCGCGGTGCTCCGGCAAGAAGCTGTTGGTTAGTTCAAGCTCTTCGTCCCGGTTGAATATTTTTACGTCGATCTTGTCCGTGCTCTCGGCTAGGCGCAAAATCACCGGGGTGGTGCTCACCGCATCGCCGCACCAATCGGCGGTGAACACGGCCAATCTAAGGGGTCCTGCCTGGCTTTCAAATAGACCACGGGCTTCGCTTGGCACCTCAACATTTTCGTAAATGTCCAAAAATGGCTGCTTGTTTACCTTAATCTGGTCTATATACTCCTGAGTCGACATCCCTTGTTCGAATTTGCTGGTTGTTAAGTCCATTACGATCAACCTCCGGCTAGTTGTTTAGCCCTGGATTTGGTTGGCCCGAGAGTCGGTTGGCCCTTTTGTATGCCTAGTTTGCCAGCTATTTTTTAACTTGGCAATGCCTGGGACAAGCCCCGATGCGGCACAAATTGCGCCCCTTGGAGTCCATGCTAGAATTGGTTCACGTTTGGGTAAACACACCAACTAAATACATCGGGAGGTATCCCCCAGTTGGCCGACGAGCAATCCAACCCCAGCCTCAAGTACGCTCTTTTTTGCCGGGACACCGACGAAAGCCCCAGTGGCGAGTTGATCCTGAAGGAAGTTGTGGACCTGATTGAACTACCGCCTATTGCGGAACTTCAGAAGACCGAGGAGAGCCAGAAGCCCGATACGCCGGTCCTGGCCGAGTTGGATCTTCACCTGGCATTTTGCATAGTGGGCGCAAACCCAGGACCCCATCACCTCCTGGTGGCCATCAAAGCTCCGGGAATGCCCTTGGACCCTCCGCCGCCCCAACTCATAGAATGGGAGGAGGGTATTTTGTTCCAACGGTGGATCAAAGTTTTCCGCATCCCGGTGCAAGCGCCAGGCCGCCACGTTGCGGCAATACTCTTGGACGGCTTGCCGCTGGGTGAAGCCAGCTTCTTGGTGCGGTTTAAGCCCGAAGACGACCAAGCCGGCTAACCTTCAACATCGCCAATCGTAGGGAGTAAACTGTAGAAACGTGTCCTGGGCCGGGGGTCGGCGCAAGGACGGAAACGCTATCGATAAGGGACGATAAGCGGGTCAAGTTGAATACATTTTGAACGTTGTTTATAATGGCACTGCTCGTAAACATGTCGCAACCTTCCGTTGCGATGTACCTGTTACGATCCACCGCCAGCGACAGGCAGAAATTTTCACTTAAACATCAGGGAGTAAACAGGTGGCTAACGAAACCGGTAAAAGATACATTTGCGCCAAATGCGGGTCCGAGTTCATCGTTACCAAAGGCGGAACCGGCTCAATCGTCTGTTGCGCCGAGCCCATGGCAATAAAGTAATCCAATCCACTTCGGACTCAGGGCCCACCCGGAGCCATCCCCATTTTGGAGTAATTAACCTATGGCTAACCAACTAGGCAAGCGTTATACCTGCCCCGAGTGCGGCAGCAGCGTTCTTTGCACCAAGACGGGCGAAGGCGTGATCAACTGCTGCGAGACCGAAATGGAGATTCAGGAACCCCGAAAGCTGCCGTCCTCCGATTAAAGCATTGACGCACAGCCGTTAACGCAGTATTAATTCAGAATCCGCCGTAAGAAAATCACGTCAGAGTTCAATCAGCCCAAGGCAGCTTGCGGGGTTAGCGTGGCCTGGTGCAATTTCTCTGCGAGTTGACCAAAAATGGGAACAGGCACCGTTCCGGATTTTCCAATCAGAAGTTGAAAACACGGAGATAAGACAGCCAAAGAGAACACAAGTCAGCCTCGATTCTAGAAAGCGGTAGCGCAAAGCTTTGCGGTACCGCTTTCCTGTTCTGTGGCGTCATCAACCATGCAAGCTTTCGACCGATTGCCGGAACCTCCGTTTGGTCCCCGCCGAAATTGGTGGACAAATATCGGTTGGGTTTTTAACACGCTTAGTGGCCACCACTGAACCACAGAGGAATTAAACAAAACCCTGGAGGAGGAGGCGTCAAACGAGGAAGAGCCCCGGACTGGGTCCGGGGCTCTTCCTCGTTTGACTTATCCCAAGGCTAATCGGGTGCTTTGTGGTCGATGTTCTCACCAGATTAACGAGGACGCCACCCCCAAGGCTGGTTTGATATCGTACCAATGGTTTTGGGTACGTTTCCACCCATCACCTTCCCATTTGACAAGACCACCTTGGCTTTGAGAAGCCGAAACATTAGGAACTTATCCAGGTATATGTGGAGATTCCTAAGGTATCTGGCAAGGTCTACCGATACCAATACTTCAGTCTCACCGTAGGTCATCGACTTGTATCTCTTAATTACCCGTCTGCCCTGGAACGTGCTGACCGAGACCTCGGCCAGAGAACCGAGTCATTTGTCTAAACAACTCAAGTCGATGAATGCTTGTTGGCCCCTTTTGTTGATATGCGCAATGGCGGCTTCGCTCACAGTCAGCTTAATGGGCCCCGTCTCTGGGGGGTCCAGGGTACGCCTGCGTTCGTTTTGCCACCAAATAAAACGTGAGGTGACCAAATCTTATCCTTGTAGAGGCTAGCTCTAATAAGCGGCCCAGCTTAGGCCATTACACCGCGTCGGCCCAAGACCAGACCGTCAGAAAGCTCCAATGTTGCGCTGAGATTCTTCAAAAACAAAAACGATTTGAGGTCGACATCGATGGTCCGGGTATGCTTTGCTAAATCGGGCATCACCAAGTACTCTACGCCCTCTTGCTTGAAGACCTGATAATCACTCAGGTTCCTGCGGCCCATATTGGTATCGACCGATACCTCTGCGGATTCGCCCGCTCAAGATGACAGGCAGATAAGGTCAACCGTGGCCTTTCCACCTTTTTTCTGGATGTGCTCTTTTGCCCGCTCGGTAATATTTAATCGCATGAAACCACCTTAGTCCGAATTGGTCGTTCTAGTCAACTATTGAGTCGAACGAATATATTCCCCGACAACTATGTACTTTGATGTCATTTTGGACTTTGGGGTTCTTAATTTCATTCGAGATTTCAATCCCTGATTTAGGGCCCAGATTTAGGGGGCGGTCGCAACTGGATTCCGAGAACCGAGTCTATGAGGCAAAGCTAAGGCGCTAGTCACTGAAATTCTCAATCGACGACGCCAGCAATCGGTTTCTCGTTTCCACAGCTTTCGGATGCACCATCAGGCCTCGAGACACCAAAGACACGGTCTCACGGCTGAGAAACTCCAGGACCGCTTTGTCTAAGTCTTCCATGGCCAGTTGCTTCAGATAAGGCTGGTACGGATAGGCGGCAATTTTTTTAGGGTCCAGCTTGTCCGCTAGAAACACCAGCTTGCCCAAAGAGTCCAGGTCAGGATGAGCCGTGGTGTGCCAAAACACTGCTTGGTGAACTGAAGAGTCGGCCAAACCGTCTTCTTTGGCCAGGATCTCGGCACCGACAGAGCCGTGGAGGAGTATGGGAACTGTCTGTTCCACCGTACCTATTGGCAATCCCAAAGCGACTGCCCTGTCGAGCAGTTCCTCGTCGGTCATGGCCCTTGCTACGTCATGCGCCAGCATGCCCAAGGAGGCTACTTCCGGGTCGATACCGTGGCCCGGGGCCAGCTGTTTGGCGATGTCTCGAACGCGGTAAATATGCTCGCGGAGGCCCAAGGGTAGAGTGTCAACCCTACGCTGGATGCGTCCTAGCAGTGCTTGCGGTCCTTGCATAAAACAGTGCCCTGGGAGAGTTGCCGCCTAACCCATAGCCCCCAAGCTGCGACCGCCCAGCAGGTGCATGTGCAGGTGCTCGATTTGCTGGCCCGAGTCCTGTCCCTGGTTGAGTGCCAGGCGGTAGCCGCTCAAGGTCACGCCTTCACGGCGGGCCATCTCCTCGGCCACCACGTACATTTGGCCTATGATCGGCACCTGGCCTGGACCGATGTAGGCCAATGAGGCAAGGTGCATATTGGGGATTATCAGCAAGTGTACCGGCGCTTTGGGGCTTATGTCTTTGATTACGAAGACCTGCTCATCGCGGTAAATCGGCGAATCATGGGCCGAGTCCCTGGCGATGGCGCAGAAAATGCACTGACTAGTACTCACCGTTTTTGCCTCCAAAATAAACCGGTGCCCTCAACCAACCGATGGTTGGGAAAATCCGGCGGCGGAGCAGCCAACCCTGCCTGAAATTAGGTGTCCCGGAGACCTTTGGAATAGGGCTTTTAACCCAGGCTTTGAAGCGCCAATTCTTTGTGGAAATTAGCGTCACCATAGGTCAACTCTAAGGCCTTGGCCCGCCGGGTAAAGAGTTGCAAGTCATGCTCTTTGGTGAACCCGATGGCGCCGTGGCATTGGTGGGCCGACTCGCAAATGCGGTGATAAGCGCCGCTGACCCAGGCTTTGGCCATGGAAACCGACCCACTGACGTTGACGCCCTCGGACATTTGCTCTCCGCCATCGGCTATTTGCCATGCCGCCTGGTAAATAATGTTCCTGGAGCCTTCCAAATCGGTGGCCATGTTGGCGCAGTGGTGTTGCACGGCTTGGAAAGTGCCAATGGCCCGGCCAAACTGGGTCCGCTGTTTAACGTATTCCAGGGTCATTTCCAGCACCGCATCGGCGCCCCCCAGCATTTCCAAGCATTTGCCAGCAACGGCCCGCTGTAATGACCGATGGACTACCGGCCAGCCTGCGCCCACTTGCCCGAGCACCGACGTAGCCGGAACGCTTACGCTTTGGAAGTTGACTTCAGACTGGCGGTCCGAGCTTATGGTCCTCAGCGGATTGATAGTAAGTCCCTGGCTGTTACCCGGCACCAGGAAAAGGGTTATTCCTTGAGAAAGCTCGCTCCCAGAAGTAATTGGCGACGTCCGGGCAGCCACAATTATGAGGTCGGCCACGTGGGCGTCGGCCACAAACAACTTGGTGCCATTTATGACAAAGTTATCGCCCTCTTGCTGAGCGGTGGTTTCAATCCCCCAGGCCTCATAAGTAGCCGAAGGCTCGGTGAGGGCCAGGGTCATCTTCAGGTCTCCGGAGCATATTCCAGTCAATATTTCCTGCTTTTGGGCGTCGGTGCCAGCATCCAAAACGCTGAGACCGCCCAATACCACAGTGGCAAAGAAGGGGCCGGGCACCAGGTTGCGACCCATTTCTTCCAATAGTACAGCCAGGTCAAGAAAGCTCCCGCCCGTACCCCCGTATTGCTCGGGGAATGCCAAGCCGGTCCAGCCCAATGCTACGAGCTGCCGCCAAAGCTGCTCCGTGTAACCTTGGGCATCCTCTTCCATTTCCCGGACCAGGGTTAAAGGACATTCCTGGGACAAGAACTCCTGAGCGCTGCTTTTCAACATTTGCTGAACTTCACTTAATCCCAGGTCCATTGTTTTCCTCCATCTATTCGGGCATGAAGTTGAGGGTTGGCTTGAGAATTGCCGTTGGCCTGCTTCGAAACGCAAGGTTATATTTCCGGAGCGCAGCGAGCCACGCCAGTATAGCCTAACAGTATCATCGGCTCAAGAAACCGGTCGGCGCTAGACTTGAGTACCGCAGTCCGCTCGCCCTGAGACTGTCAAAGGATATTTCTACGAACGGATGGCGCGAACGGATGGATTGATCGGCCTGTCCTGCGATTCTAGGCTTGGGCCTTCTGGGGCGTTACCTCAACCACGATCTCCACCGGGGTGTTTCGGGCGACGATCAACTCCAGAGGTTCATCGCCATCGTTCACCGGCTGATGGACAGCTTCGGCGGGAACGTAGATAAAATCTCCCTGGGTTATGGTCAATGGATTATCTAGGTTGTCCCCAATTACAAAGCGGCCTGTTCCCTTGCTCACGTATATGGCCGATTCGCAGTTGACGTGGTAATGAGGAGTAGAGGCGCAACCGGGGGGTATAGTGGCCACCGCCAGGTGAATTCCGGTGGAGCCCACCAAACCTTCGGATACACCGGCCAATCGGGTCATCGCCCCGGAGCTTATTTCTACTTCCAACTCGTTGGCATGAACCACTTTGCACTCGGCCATTTTCACTCCTGACGTTATCCAGCAATGTTTTACAGGTCTGTTTTACTTGTTGATGCTCCGTACGAAACTATCCAGTTGGTCCAAGGCTTTCAGGATGTTCTCTTGGGAGTTGGCGTAGGACAAGCGCACGTATCCTTCCCCAAACTGCCCAAAAGCAGCCCCCGATAATAATGCTACACCCGCCTCGTTCATGGCCCGTTCTTCAAACTCGGCACTGCTGATTCCAGTCTCCTGAATGCTGGGAAAAGCGTAAAATGCCCCTTCGGGCTCGGGGCAGGTGATGCCGGGGATTTTACGCAAGCCGTCGGTTATCAAGCGACGTCGCAGCCCAAACTCGGCCACCATGGCCTCAACCTCGTCTCTAGGGCCTTCCAGGGCCGCTATGGCCGCCCTCTGGCTGAAGGAGGCGGCACAGGATACGCTGTTCACCGCCAGCTTGGTGATGTGAGGCACCAGTTCTTCGGGCATGATGCCGTAGCCCAAACGCCAGCCGGTCATGGCGTAACTCTTGGAAAACCCATCAAGGATGATCGTCCGTTCGGCCATGCCTGGAAACGACGCTATGCTGTGGTGCTCGCCGGAATAAAGGATGTCCTTATAAATCTCGTCGGACAGAACGTAGAGACCGTCCCGCTCCAAAACCAACTGGGCAATCGTTCGGAGCTCTGCTTCACTTAATACCGAGCCACAGGGATTCTCCGGCGAGTTGATTATGATCAGCCTCGTCCGGTCGGTAATCTTCCGGGCCAGGTCATGAAGGTCCGGGTGGTAGCCGGTGGAGCCTTGAAGTTGCATCGGCACCGGCGTGGCGCCAGCAAACTTGATCATGGACTCGTATATGGGGAACCCAGGATTGGGATAGATAACCTCCACGCCGGGTTCGGCCAAGGCCAATAAAACGTAGAACATTATGGGTTTAGCGCCGGGAGTGACCACCACCTGGGTCATCTCCGTGTCTATGCCCCTGACCTCCCGGCTATTCCGGGCGATCGCCTGACGTAGTTCCGGCAGCCCGGGCGTGGGCCCATAGTGGGTGAAGCCTTCCCGGAGAGCTTGCACACCCGCTTCGACGATATGGCTGGGAGTGTCGTAGTCGGGTTCGCCGATTTCCATGTGGATTATTTCCCTGCCTTGGGCTTCCAAAGCTCGGGCCTTGGCCAAAACCTCAAAGGCGGTCTCGGTTCCCAGGTCCATCATTCTGCTGGCGACGGTCATGTTTCCTCCAGGTGTGGGCAATTGAAACGCCGGGTGGCCTGGTTAGATGCTAATTCCGGTGGGTCGGCAAAAGCGCTCTACGGCTCGGGGTCTGCGGACTCGGAAGGAATCTTATCTCTCACAGATTTAACGATCTCTGAGGCCTGATCGACGGCTTGCCGAGCTTCCTGCTCGAAGAAGGACTGAAATGGGATGGAAGGAGCCGGTAAAGCGTCAGGATAACGGGTGGTCAGATAATACCGGTCCAAAAACGATCCGTACTCCTCGAAGGACAGAAAATCAGCATCTTCTTTGCCGCATTCCAGCGCTAGCGTCCGAACCGAATGAATATTGACGTACCGCCTTCCCTTGAAAAAGAGATATGCCTTTAGCCCCAATTGGGCCGTCTGTTCGGCATGAAAACACGCGTCGGCCCAAAATCCCAATTCTAGCAATGCCTGCGTTGCGGTGAGGCTATGCTCAGCTTGGGCCAACCAAAGTCTACTTGTTTCAAGGGGCGTTTTCATAGAGAATAATTCCGTCGGCTAGGACACGCTCAATGAAGGGACTATTATCCTCGATCATCTTCTGAAACTCTTTCGGCGTGTATACGAAGATGTCAACCGAAATATCTCTGGGCACCAGGTTTGTGGCATCCACCTGCCGCTGGATAAACCTGGTCTCTGTCTCCTTCACAATGATCAGGTCAACGTCGCTATACTCGTCGTCGTCCCCCCGGGCCACAGAGCCGAATAATATAATCTTTTCAGGTTCATAGGCCATCAAACTTACGACCACCCGGCCTACTTTGGAAGACTGCTCAAAAGGTTTTGGCGATGGCGATTCCTGAAGCCCGGTCAACTTCTAAGCCTCAAATTACCGAAACTCATTCCCCCTGCACCTGGCTCTGAGTGCGCACCGGCAACCCATAGATGCGGATGAACCCTTCGGCCGACTTGTGGTCGAATTGGTCGCTCCGGTCGTAGGTGGCCAGATGGTACTGATATAGAGACTCGGGAGCAGTGCGTCCCACGACCACGCAAGAACCCTTGTGCAGGCGCACCCGCACGTCTCCGGTAACGTGGCGCTGGGTGCTGGCTATGTAGGCATCCAAGTCCTGCCGATGAGCGGTGAACCACAGTCCGTTGTACACGATTTCCGCATATTCTTGGGCCAGCTTTTCTTTGGTGCGGACCTGCTCCTTGCTCAGGGTTAGTGTTTCCAACGACCTATGGGCTGCGTGTAACACCGTAGCTGCCGGAGACTCGTAAATCTCACGGGACTTGATCCCCACCAACCGGTTTTCCACATGGTCCACCCGGCCAACGCCGTGGTTTCCCGCCAGGGTGTTCAGGTGATTGATCAGGTCTATACCGGACATGCTCTCGCCGTCCACCATGGTCGGCACACCATTTTCGAAGTGGATTTCCAAGTATGCCGGGTCATTCGGGGTAGTAGCGACCGACTGGGTCCAGGCATAGGCTTCTTCCGGGGGTTCCTGCCAGGGGTCTTCCAACTCCCCGGCTTCAACGCTGCGGCCCCAGAGATTTTCGTCCGTCGAAAACCGGCTGTCCTTGGCTTTGATGGGCAGGTTGCGAGCTTCAGCGTACTCGATCTCCTCGTCCCGGCTCATTCCCCAATCCCTAATCGGCGCGATCACCTTGAGGTCGGGCGCCAGAGCGGCGATGCTAACCTCCAAGCGAACTTGGTCGTTGCCTTTGCCGGTGCATCCGTGGGCAATGGCATAAGCCCCTTCACGGCGGGCAGCTTCCACCAAGTAGCGGGCGATCAGCGGTCGCCCCAAGGCGGTGGCCAAGGGATACTGGCCCTCGTAAATCGCACCCGCTTTTAGGGCGGGGAACAAGAAGCCTTCCACCAAGTCCTGTCTGCCGTCCACGGTCAATGCGGTGGAAGCTCCAACTGCCAAGGCCCGCTGCCGGATGGCTTCCAGGTCCACCATGCCCAGGTCGATGGTCAGGGTAACGATTTCGGCCCCGTACCTTTCTTTTAGCCAGGGCACAGCCACCGATGTGTCCAGACCGCCGCTGTAAGCGAGAAGGATTTTATTCTTCGGCATTTGGACTTTGAAGCTCCTTTTGTCGGAGACTAATATTAAGTAATCGGATAATAATCGGTAGGCGGCTCATGTGACGGATCTCCCCTAATGTCGTATGGCGGTCAGAAACCCCCGGGTCGTTACCTCGGCGTCACGAAGAATTTTTCGAAGCAGCCCTCCTCCAATGTCCTGTCCGGAATGGACGGGCACCGTGACAACTCTTTGATCCGGATGTCTCATTATGATGTGGCTACTTCGCTGCCGAACAGTTTGAAATCCCAGATTCCCAAGTGCTCGAATTACATCCGTCGCTCTTAGGGTTGGAATTCGACCCATTCAGCTTATATCTCAATTTTATGGATGCCAACAAACTCTGGAATCTCACCAATGTCCTCATCCTCAAGGCAAAGCTGGATCACTTCTTTGATATTCTCCATAAGCTCATCCAGGGTCCGTCCCTGACTGTAACAGGCCCTCAAATGCGGCACCTCACCCACATAGAAACCATCTTCGTCTTTCTCGACCACCACGTAAAATTGACGAGCCACCGCCATATCTCCTTGGGTATCCCCAATTTTCGATTCGTTTGCCACAGTTGCTGAGCCCTATGCAGAGCCGAGGCAAAGCGCCTCATTCGCTTTCGATTGCGGGAGATGAATTCTGGTTCCCGGTTTTAAGAGGGTATGACTCCCAGTTGTTGCATCATCCCCATCTGGTCTTCGACACCCCAATGTTCCGCCATTTTCCCGTCAGCGATCCGGAGAATGTGGATTTCCCCAAATGAAACCTTCTTGCCGGTGGCTGCTATACCCATGAAATCGCCTTGGTGGGTGCCGGTGGTGGTAACGCGCATTACCACCTTGTCCCCTTCCGCAATCAAGTCGTCCACTTGAACGCTCATGTCCGGGAATGCGGCGAAGAACTCGCGGAACATTACTTTTATGCCTGCAATTCCCGGCTCTACATTGGGGGGAGGGTTGTGATCAACGATGTCTTCGGCCAGAAAGTCCCCTAAAGCATCCACGTTTTTCTTGTTGAAATCTCCTCGGCGAATCTCTGAACGAGTGCTTTGTTCTCTTCTACAGACATGTTTCTTCTCCTAGTTGCTTGCTCATATCGTCTAACAAGGTTGCTTCATCACATTCTGAAGGATTATAGCGCCAGAAGAATCTGACGCCCGCGAAAAGAGATTCTTCGCTTTTCTCAAAATGACCTAGAGTTAGCCTTGTTAGCAGCCCTTGTGTTGTGGGATGCCCTAAATCTTGCCCAGAGCTTGCTCCAGACGGTCGACGCCTTCGTCAATCTCGGCTGCGGTTATGTTCAATGCGGGCATGATCCGGACGGCGTTGGGCCTTACCCCGTTTAGCAGGACTCCAGCCTCATTTGCTTGGGCCAAGACTTGGCCGGAGATGTCGCTGTCGAACTCCACTGCCGCCAGGAGTCCCTTGATACGAATTGCGGAGATAAAAGAAACCCGGGACTTTAGCTCGTTCAGTTTGGTGGACAGGTGGCGCTCCATGTCTTTTACGTGGCTCAAGATGTCGTTTTCCAGGAGGAACTTGGTGCCAGCGTATGCTGCCGCTGTGGCCAAGGGATTGCCGCCAAAGGTGGAGCCATGGTCGCCGGGCACCAAGGCCATGCAGTGCTCTTTGGACAGGAATGCGCCGATGGGAACTCCGAATCCCAGGCCTTTGGCCAAGGTCATAACGTCGGGCTCTACCCCGTACTCTTGGTAGCCGAATAGACTGCCCAAACGGCCAATTCCCGTCTGCACCTCGTCTAGAATCAGCAAGATTCCCTGCTGGTCGCACCACTCCCGCACCCGCTTCAGGTAATCGTCATCGGGTATGTTCACGCCACCCTCGCCCTGAACCGGCTCCAACATCACCGCCGCCGTTTTGTCGCTGGTGGCGTTCATGATGCCTTCCACGTCGTTAAAGTCAACGTGGACGAAACCGGGTAGCAGCGGAGTGAAGTTTTCCTGGTAGTGGGGTTGACCGGTGGCGGCCACCGTGGCCAGAGTGCGACCGTGGAAGGAATTCAGGGCGGTGATTATCTCGTATGCGCCGTCCCGGTGCAGCTTGCCGTAGCGCTTGGCCAGTTTGATAGCCCCTTCGTTGGCCTCGGCGCCGCTATTGCCAAAGAACACCCGGTCCATGCAGCTGTTCTCGATTAGCATTTCGGCCAGGTTAAGCTGGGGCACGGTGTAAAACTGGTTCGAGGTCTGCAACAGGGTGCCAGCTTGCTCGACGATGGCTTGAGTCACGGTCGGGTGGCAATGGCCAAGGTTGTCCACGGCCCATCCCGCCACAAAGTCCATGTACTCTTTGCCGTCGGCGTCCCAAACCCGGCTACCCTCTCCACGGACAATGACAACGGGTTGACGGCGCACCGTCTGAGCGTAGTATTTGTTTTCAACTGCTATCCAATCGCTACTTTTGGTCATTGTGAAGCACCTCCGATAGTTTCTCTCAGCCTTTCCAGAGCATCTCGTAGATCGTCTAGCGCCTCACCCAACCCGGTAACCGCCTCGTCTATACGCTCTAGCTCTTTGAGTCCTTGGGTCAATCCTTCCTCGCCTTGGCTTAGATTTCCCGCTACCCGGTCCGCAATAGACTCCGTGACTGGGCTTGCGCCCCACAACATGGCCAAGCCCTCTTGCATACTATCAGCCATTACCACATTGCCAGCGTCGGCCAATATTACCTTCTTCAACTCGGGAAACGCCAGCACCTCGGATTGCAGGTACAACGGCTCAACATAGATTATCGTATCCGCCACCGGTATGACCAGCAATTGGCCACGGACAATCTGGGAGCCAGCGCCTTCCCATAGAGTAAACTGCTGGGAAATGCTCTGGTCGTTTTCAATCCTGGCTTCAACCTGGCTAGGCCCATCGACTTGGGGATTACCCGGCATCTGGAAACTCAGCATCTGCCCATAGTTGTCTCCGTCGCTACGGGCCGCAAGCCATCCTACTAGATTCTTCTTTTGTGCCGCAAGGGTGAAAGGCAATGTGAGTACAAATTCTTCCGTCTCTTCCCCGGGAAGCTCGAGCAACAGATAGGTGGGTGTCACCTGGACTCCCCGTTTTCCAAACCTGCTTTCCAGCGGTATCGCCCACTGTTCGGCTTGGTTGAAAAAAACCAGCGGGTCGGTGACATGATAACGCAAATACATCTGGGACTGGCTGGAAAACTGGAGCAATGGGTATCTTAGATGGCCCCTTAAATCTGCGGGCATTTCCGCCAAGTCTTGAAAGATATCCGGAAATGCCCGGCGGTACATCTTGATCAACGGTTCGTCCGGTTCCATCACGTAGAATTGAACGCCACCATTATAGGCGTCTATAACCGCTTTGACACTGTTGCGGATGTAGTTGAGCGGCCCATGGTCTCCGGTTAAGTCAAGCCTAGTCGAGTAGGGATACCGGTCGGTGTACGTGTAGGCGTCTTGTAGCCACCACAACTTGCCGCCCTCGTCCAAGACCGGATACGGGTCCGGGTCTAACCTTAAAAAGGGCGCTATCGTCCCGACGCGGTCCGCGATTCGGCGGTGATACAGGATTTTACTATCGGCGGAAACTTGGTCGCTCAAGAAGATATTAATATCGCCGAACTGCCAAGCGTAGAGGAAGCGCCGCCACGACGAGTTTAGAGGGACGCCGCCGTCGCCTTGATAATTTTGATATTCAGGCTGAGGGTCCACTTCCCGCATGGCGGTATCTACTATGGCAAAGCTGGCAGGGGTTTCGCCATAGTAAAGTTCCGGGCGATTCAAGGGGATGTCGCCCTTAATTGGGATGTCTTGCAGCAAATATTCGGGGCGTCCTTCCCCTGGGCTAAATCCCATGGCCGGGCTCATGGCCACTCCATAGCCATGGGTGTACTGCAGTTTGCGATTTACCCAATTTTGGGCGTCGGCAGGCAGGTTGGCCGAGTCTATCTCCCGGGCGGCTAGTAGAACTTGACGCAACTCCCCATCGATTAGGTAGCGGTCGGAATCCATATTTGGGAAGTTGTAGTAAAGCTCGATGAATTGGAGTTGGTTATAAGCGTCCAACAAGGGTTGAAGGTCCCACAATCGCAGGTTATCCAAGGTGGGTCGGTCTTCAGCCAATATCTGCGGGTCCAACTCTGATTTGGCTTGGAACCTAACTTCGCTAAATTTATCCAGTCCATAAGCGTTACGGGTGGCTTCCAGGTTGCGTTCAATGTACGGTGCCTCTAGCGTGAATTCGTCGGGCTCCACCTGAAACCGCTGATACAGGCCTGGGTAAACGAAGTTGGCCAGCACGACCACGATCAGCCAGAGGCTAAAAGCGCCTGCCATTAAACGCAGACCGCCGTAATAGTTGCTGATAACAAATCCGATGGCGGCCAATGAGGCAATGGCCGTCATAAGCCAAAGGGCGGGGATGCGGGCGTGAACGTCGGCATAGGTCGCCCCGAACACTGCGCCGTTGCCGGAGAATACCAACTCGTACACGTCCAACACATGGCCCAAGGCAATGCTAACCATCAGCAATGCGCCCAATATAGCCACGTGTTTTAGCATCCGGGGAGCCACCACCGGTTTGACGCCCCGCAGGGCATACACCGCCGCATACAAGAGCAAGGAGGCCACAATCGAGGCGATGAACAAGCCCATGAACCATCCCTGAATAAAGTGGAGCATGCGCAAAGTCACGACGTAGAAAGAAACATCGAGGCCAAACTGAGGGTCGGTCACGCCGAAGGACACCTTGTTGAAGTAGAGCAGGAATGTTTCCCAACGTCCCGCTGCCAACGCCCCGAATATGGGGCTGCCGATCAAGACCGCAAGCCCGGCCACTCCGGCTGTCGAGGCCCATATCAACCTAGAGGTGTCCGCTCCAAGGTTGCGGATGTTTGGGCCTTGGGAGTACCGGACGCTCACGAGGAGATTTATACAAAGGGTTGAGCCAGCTACGAGGGTTCCGCCGATGAACAGCCAGGTTTTCAGGAAAAGTATTTTGGTGAAAACTGAGCCCAAGCCCAGCCGGTCAAACCACAACCAATCGGTGTAAGCGCCCCGCGCCCACCACAATGCCAGCACGACTACCACAATTGCAGTCAGGCCAAGGGCCACTTTCCTGACGCGGCGCAGGTTGTTGGGTGAAATTCCCGGTAGCCTTGGGCCCGAAGTGTTCGCGGCGTCGTTGGCCAGGTCGTAGCTCATAGCAGATCGTCGTGTGGACGGTTAGTTGGGACGCAGGGCTGGGGTGTGGGGGTCCCCAAAAACCGGACCCGTAATTTTCTTAGGGCAGCTAGACTTGGCAGGGTCGACATGGAGCGGCTCCTAGGGTTTCTAGCCCTCACCCTCCCCCAACAATGGTTGTGCCGGTGGAGACGCCGCGGAGGCAGTCTAACAACGCCCCGGGGTGGCGCCCGTCAATCACATTGGCTACCGGCGCACGTTCCAGCGCCCGCAAGCAAGCCGAGAGCTTGGGAATCATGCCGCCCCGCACGACGCCCGACTGGAACAATGCATTGGCCCGGCGTCGGTCGAGGCGGCTTATCAACCGGTTGGAGCCGTCCAGAATTCCTTCCACGTCGGTCAAAAAGACCAACCGCTCGGCCTGCAGAGCATGGGCCAACTCCCCGGCGACGGTATCACCGTTAACATTAAGAGGCGAGCCAGCATTCTCCGACCCATCTTCGCAGTGCCTGGCCAAGGGGGCGATCATTGGTATATAGCCGGCGTCCAGTATCACCTGCAAAAGCTCGCCATTAACCTGGTTTATCTCGCCCACAAAGCCCAGATCGGGATTGGTTATTCGTCCTGCCAGCAGTCCGCCGTCAATGCCGCTGATTCCGATAGCGCGGCCGCCCATCTGCTGTAACAACGAAACAAGCTCTTTATTTATTAGACCGGATAGCACCGCCACAACTATCTCAAGGCTTGCGGCATCCGTCACCCGCAGACCTTCAACGAATCGGGGTGGTATCCCTTGGCGCTGCATCCATTGGGAAATCACGTTGCCGCCGCCGTGGACGACGACCACCTTCGCGCCCTGGTTCTGCAGCGTCACCAAGTCCTTCAAGGTGGTGTCGTGGCTGCCCAAGGTGCTGCCGCCGATTTTCACAACGATTGGCGCCCCAGTCACCCAAGACCCCCGTGGGTAAATAGGTTAACCGGATAAAACAACTCATTTGGTGACATATTGTTTTGGTGACAAAATATCAAGCGAATAGATCATAGTCTGAAGCCAGCGAGTAACTAGTACTAATCTGTAACTGCTAGGTGCAATCCCCAGGGCGAAACTTTGTGAAACTACTATCCCCAACACCGTTCGCCCTGAGTTTGTCGAAGGGTCTTCACGCGGGAGGATAGTTCGACAAACTCAGGGCGAACGAACAATTCTAATGCTTACTTCCTGAACTAGGCGCTAGTTCGGGCAGTAATGGCAAAATGGGAAGATTGGGACTGCTTTACCGCGTCAGCCATTAATCAACTAGGTCCAGCTACCGGGTCAGGTAGTGTACGCACTATTGATGATCACGTACTCTTCGGTGAGGTCACAACCCCAAGCGGTTGCTTCCGCGCTCCCTAAATTCAAATTAACGCGGAAAGTGACCTCCAACTGGCGCATCAAAGCCACCACGGCGTCACGGTGGAAGGGCACCGGTTTGCCTTCCTCCATAATGCATACGCCGTTGATAAACAGGTCAACCTTGGCTTCCTCAACTACCGCTCCGCTCCGTCCCAAAGCCATCATGAGTCTGCCCCAGTTGGGGTCCGAGCCATGAACAGCGGATTTGATTAGGTTCGAAGAAGCGATGGTCCGGGCGGCTATTCGGGCGTCCGAAAGATCCGCAGCACCCAAAACGTCCACTGTGATCAGCTTGGTCGCTCCCTCTCCGTCCCGGGCCATTTCCCGAGCTAGATGCACGCACACTTCCATTAACGCTTGTTTAAAGACAGCGGCGTCCGGGGAATTTGCGTTGATTGGCTGGTTTTCCGCCAGTCCGTTTGCCAGAACCAATAGCGTGTCGTTGGTGCTGGTGTCTCCGTCCACCGTCATCATATTAAACGAGGAATCAGCTACTTCCCGCAAAGTAGCATCCAAGAAATCTTTTTCGACAGCCGCATCGGTGGTAACAAACGAAAGCATGGTGGCCATATTCGGGTGGATCATGCCAGACCCTTTGGTCACGCCGCCCATTTGCACGCTTCGTCCATCCAACTCGAAACTTACCGCTACTTCTTTGGGACGAGTGTCGGTGGTCATCATGGCTCGGGCCAATTCATGGCCGCCTTCATTAGCGAGTTTGATGTTCTCCAGCCCGTCCCTAATCAGGGACATGGGCAACTCGACGCCGATGACTCCCGTACTGCAAACGGCCACCTCGTCGGAACTCAGGCCTAGTTTCTTGGCGGCGAGTGCCGTCATTTCCTTGGCGTCGGTATAGCCTTGAATTCCGACGCTGCAATTGGCGATGCCAGCATTTACCACCACTGCTCGCACCGCACCAGCTCTAACATGCTCTTGGGTCACCGTTACCGAAGGGGACTTGATGCTGCTCTGGGTGTAGACTCCTGCCGCTGAGCAGGCCGCCTCGGAAATTATCAAGCCCAAGTCCAGCTTATCCTCGGCAAAGGTCTTCAACCCAGCATAAGTGGCCCCGGCTTGAAAGCCCCGGGGGCTCGTTACGGACCCTCCATTTACTAGGGTGATCTGACCCGCCATGCGCACATCCCCTTTTGCCTGATTACCGTTCCAATCGCGAGTTTCTAATTCCGATCAAAACCGGCTGGACAACCCGCCCGACCAGACTCGTTTTGGAGTATATCACAGGGCAAAGGACGCTTACAGGTATCGTTGTGGAATCGCGCCAGGCACGGTGAAGTTTCCCAACAAGCTTGATATCGAGAGTAGTATTCACAGGCATCAAAACAGTAACTGATCTGCGATTTAGAACCCGCCTGCGCCGGCTTGCAACGGGCAAGTCAACGGTCTTGCCACCCCGGTCAGTCGAACGTAGAATGCCCTTGCCAAGGTCAAAAATACCGGGACTCTGCTTGACCGAGTCAAGCATGGACCCGTTTCTACAGGGGGATCGATGCCTGATAGTAATCTCAAAACCTCCATAGCGAATATTGACCGGCTGAATGAGTTTATGGACCGGGCGGGTTGCTCGGCCTTGGTTTTGCGTTCCGGCAAAAATTTTACCTACCTGGCTGGCTTCGCATTCCCTGGGACTCTGGCCCGCCATCTGGATTTCCCCGATTCTCCTAGGGAAGTGATGCTCGTTTGGCCCCGTAGGGGTGAGCCCGTCATGGTCCTGAACAGCTTCTCTGCGCCTCTGGCCCGAAGAGATTCATGGGTGACCGAGATAGAGGTCTACGACGACTACGCTGAGTCTCCATATTCGCGCATGAAAGATATCCTCACACGAATGGGCCTAGACCGGGAGAAGGTGGGATTCGAAAAAAGCTACCTTAGCGCCCAGCGGTGGGAGGAAGTTCAAGGATTGTTGCCGGGAATAAACATGTTCGATTGCACCGAGCTTATGGACCGTGTCCGGTGGATCAAGACGGACAGAGAGGTTGAACTGCTGATCAAGGCTGCGGACATCTTGGATGAAGCCTACCTTGAGGTGTTCCCTCAGGTTCGGGAAGGCGATACCGAGCGGGAAGTACACAGCCGTATCGTGCAAAGCTGTATACGGCGGGGAGCCGAGTGGGTTCACGGCATCCTGAATTCCAGCAGAAACACGGTAGCTTACGGCGGTGAAGGGGACATGGAGTTCCGGAAGGGTGACATTATTCGCAACGACTACGTTTCGTATCACCTGGGTTACCCCGGTCATCAATCAAGGACGGTGGTACTGGGGGAGCCGACCGATGAGCAAAGGCGTATCTACAGGGATGTGCGGGACATTTATCGCAGCACCATCGACCAATGCCGCATCGGAGTTAAGGGGAGCGCCGTCCACGAATTTGCCACCGCTAAGTTCCGGGAGCATGGCTACGAAGGCAGGGTCGCCTTGGCCGGACACTCGGTGGGAGCTTGGTGGCACCAGCAAGAGCCTTATCTGGTAGGCAGTTGTAATTATGAACTGGAAGAAGGAATGGTGCTGGCTCTAGAACCCCACGTCGGTTACTGGCATCTCCAAGACATGGTGCTGGTTACGCAAGATGGCCCCAGATTGCTTTCCGCACGGTTCAATACGGATGAAATGCTGGTCGCTGGCTGAAGGGCGATCTCACGCCAGATAGAGGGTTCTCTTCAAGCCAGGTGCGGGTTATCCACCTCGACGGCGCTTACTCGAAACGCTTTGGTCTTGAACCTTTCAGACCAGCGTTCATACGGCTGTTCATATAGCTGTTCCTGAGACTGGTCGTAAGTCTGTTCGGAAGTTTGTCCGGAAGGCTGCTCGAAATTAGTTTCCCGCCGGGGGCTGGCGCCATTTGCTATTTCTGCGGTTGGTTCAATCTGTACAGCCTCTTGCCGCTTGACCAACACCGGGTAGCCCAAAGCCATGGCAGCCCTTTCTTCAATCTCCTGGGGCCCCCAAGGCTTCTTTATGTAATCTACGGCACCCAGATCCATGCAAACCCGTTCGGAGGCTGCGTCGATTTTGGTGGTGAGCATGATTACTGGGATCCTTCTGGCAATGGGGTCTTCCCGCAGCCGCCTTAACACCCCGAATCCGTCTAGCACAGGCATCATAAGGTCCAGCAGAATCAAGTCCGGGCTCTCCGTTTGGGCCATAGCAATACCGCTGAGCCCGTATTCGGCGTCGATTACGTCATGTCCGGCTTGGCGCAGAAGAGCCCCTAACACGTTTCGGATATTGGCTTCATCATCGATAACGAGAATCTTACTCATAGAGCTTGCAGCATCACACGTAAATAGAACGCTTCCATACTTATTAATCGAATTACGCTTATTTTAGCCAGCCAAAATATTGAGTTCAACCGGTTCGCTGCCAGTTCCTATTCCAATCGGGTGATCTACGTCCTTATAACAATCCTGGCAAATAACAATCTTGGGAAAACCAGTCGGCAGCATCAGTGCCTAACCAGTTGGTCGGGACGGGAATTTACGGCTCTGTACTGCGCATTACCCACCGGCTATAATCGTCCGCAAACAATCAGCAAGCCCAGTGCTCATGAACCGGGCAAGAACCAGGCAAATTAACCAGGCCGGTTATCGACATCCGACCGGTAACGGCACAAGCACTGAGCAACTTGATATTCCGATGTTATCGATCTTATTCGACGATCGCGAGTCATTCGCGTAATTCTTTTGCGCAATTCTTTTTGAAGGGAGCGAGAATATGCCAGACCGAAAATTTACTTCCTGGGTCCATGGTTCCAGCATGCAGATCGAGTACCCAGACCGGGTAACCTCGGTTAGACACACCGGGCCTTTCGTTAGAATTGAAGGCGCCACCGGCCAAAACACCTGGGTGCACCTGCCGGTGCCCACGCCCACTGTGCTTGATGGGTCTCCCATGCGGGTCGGCGCTGGCTTAGTCAGTTTCCGCACTCGCGACCGGGCCACAGTCCATGAGGTCATTGTCTACGATGGGGAGAAGCGTATTGCGGAGCACACTGGTCTGGGATTGCAGGGCGACCACTTGGAAGCACGGTTCGACGTCCCCGGCAATCCAGAAGCGGGCCAGGGCATAAACATTACCCTCGGAGTCTCCTTCGCGGACTCTTCGCCCGACGTTCGTTCCATGCAGATTGAGATAATCGGCGCGGGTGTTGAGTTTCTGGCCTAACCCAACGAAAATTTAACTCGGAAAACCAGATGAGACCTACATGCTGTGTTACACAAGCCCTGCGAGTTTCACACTTGGCATTGCTTTAGATTAACTGCTTTGTAGAACCAGTACATGATCCAGTTATATTTGACTATCAAGTTGATGCCCCCATCCTAACCTTCCCCCGAAATGGGGGAAGGGACTAATTCTCTCCCCCTTCACGGGGGAGAGTTAGAGTGGGGGTAAACTCGTATTCCTCAGTTTCATATAGTACTAGTACTAGTTCTTGGTCATGACGAGGATGTGAAAAGGAAAATGACACCCTAATGTGGCCTGTATTCCACGGCTTGACGCCGTTGTCGCATTTCCGTTTTCCCAGGATTATCTACCGGACTATCTAAATGAAAATGGTGACTCCAGGTTGCTTTAATTTCCGGATTGAGGCACTCTTTGTGGGGAAGATTCAGGGACACCGGCCTTAATGCACGGCCCATTTTAGCTCAGAAGGGGAGGCTGGAAATCATGGTCGATTTACAGGTGGCAACGATAACTGGCGCCAACGCAACTTTGGATGAAGCGACAGTAGAGGAATTCGGGTCCGGGCTGCGCGGGCAATTGCTTCAGCCCGGTGATGACGGCTACGAGGAAGCACGCAAAGTTTGGAATGCCAATATAGACAAGCATCCTACCCTCATTGCCCTATGCAAAGGCTCAGCTGATGTCATTAGGGCAGTCAACTTCGCCCGGGACAATCATCTTCTGGTTTCGGTTCGGGGTGGAGGCCACAGCTTTCCCGGCGCCAGCGTAGCCGATGGAGGCTTGGTAATCGACCTGACGGATATGAACAGTGTCCGGGTGGACCCGGTCAGACGCACCGCTCGGGCTGAAGGTGGCGCCAAGTGGGGCCACTTTGACCGGGAAACTCAGGAATTCGGCTTGGCTTCCACGGGAGGCACAAACTACGACACTGGCATCGCGGGGTTGAGCTTAGGTGGAGGGCACGGTTGGTTGGGCGGCAAGCACGGTCTGGCCTTGGACAATCTGATTTCCGTCGATATAGTCACCGCCGATGGCCAGCTTTTGGTGGCAAGCGCCACCGAGAATTCAGACCTGTTCTGGGCAGTGCGGGGTGGGGGTGGTAATTTTGGGGTAGTCACATATTTTGAATACCAGCTTCATCCCGTGGGACAGCTGGTTGTTGGGCTCCTCATATATCCAATAGACATAGCAAAAAAGGTCCTCCAATTCTACAATGATTTTGCTAGCAAGACCCCCGATGAGCTCAATACCGCCGCTGGCCTCGCCACCCTAGAAGACGGGACTCCTGTAGTGGCTTTGGTCGCCTGTTACAACGGACCGCTGGAAGATGGCGAGAATTGCATAAAGCCGCTCCAAGAATTAGGACAACCTATCGTCAACCAAGTTGGCCCAATGGCATATCATGACGTGCAGCACTTACTGGACGTATTCACTCCCGACGGTAAACAATACTACGAAAAAGCCCACTTCATTACTGAGATCCCCGATGGCGCCATCGATGCCTTGGTCGATGCCTATAAGAACACCTCATCGCCCGGCAATCTGTTGATCTTGCAGCAGCAGGGCAATGCGGCCAACCGAGTTCCCCAGGATGCCATGGCCTACAGTCATCGAGACGCAAGGTATAACCTTATCCTTATTTCCTGCTGGATCGACCCTGGAGAGTCGGAAATCCACGTGAAGTGGACTCGGGATTTATGGGAGGCGCTAGGCCCATACTCAACCGGCGGAACATACATCAACAACGTGGGCCGGGAGGTCGACGAGGGTCCCGATATGATGCGCTCCGTATTCGGCGCCAACTATCCCCGATTGGTGGAACTGAAGAACAAGTACGACCCGGAAAACTTGTTCCGGCACAACCAGAACATCAAGCCCACGGTTTAGAATCGGCCGATAGCTTAACGTCAAAATAATAGCGCCTCCAGGTCAATCGGGGGCGCTATACCGTAAACCATATGAAATCCGAAAGTTAACGGCTTTAAGGGTCCGTCATTTCGGATTGATAATCGACTACCGCGGCAAGGCGGCCAGGTCAGCCCGCCAGACGAAGCTCAACAGGAGACAATATGACTGCAACGGGGATCACCACCTATAAGAATTATATTGGCGGCACTTGGACCGACTCGGACTCTGGAAAGACCTATCCAATTACCAACCCCGCAAGCAACTCCTCTGTCATTGGGGAGTTCCAGACCTCAGGAGCCTCCGACGCATTGCGGGCTGCCGAAGCGGCAAGCAGTGCCCTGGCAGGGTGGGCGGAAACCCCTGCGCCGGCAAGGGCCTCCGTGCTGTTTCGGGCGCTGGAAATCATGCGTCAGCGTTCCGACGAACTCGCCCGCACCATCACAATTGAAGAGGGCAAACCCTTGACCGACGCCCTAGGCGAGGTCAAACGAGCCATGAACATTATCGAGTACGCCGCTGGCGAGGGCCGCCGAATGTTTGGCTACACCACTCCATCGGAAATTCCCAACACCGTGGCCTATACTGTGCGCCGCCCCATGGGGGTAGTGGCAATCATAACTCCGTGGAATTTCCCCATCGCCATCCCAGCCTGGAAGATCGCCCCGGCGCTGATTTGCGGCAACGCCTTGGTATTTAAACCAGCCTCGGGTACGCCGTTTAGCGCCGTAAAGCTGGTGGAGATTTTCGAAGAAGCCGGTCTGCCACCCGGGGTCTTAAACTTGATAACCGGACCCGGCTCCGTAGTAGGCAACGCTCTGGTGGACAGCCCGCTGGTTAACGCTATCTCCTTTACCGGGTCAACTGAGGTCGGCACCGACCTTTACGCTCAAGCCGCTCGGTCGCTCAAGAAGGTGCAGGCGGAGATGGGCGGCAAGAACGCGGTGATCCTGCTTGCCGATGCCGACTTGGACAAAGCTTTGGGTGGTATAGTCCAAGGCGCCTTCGGTTCCACCGGGCAGCGCTGCACCGCCACAAGCAGGGTGATAGTTGAAGAGGCCATATACGACGAATTTATGGAGCAGTTGATCGACCGGACCAGCAAGCTAAAGTTGGGCAACGGCCTGGATGCGGATGTGGACGTTTCCCCTCTCTCCAGCAAAAACCAGTACGACACGGTGATGGAATACATAGGGATCGGCACCGAAGAAGGCGCTGATTTGATTTTGGGCGGCCGTAGCCCCAGTGGCGGCATTTTCGACGAGGGATACTACGTTGAGCCCACCATTTTCACTGAGGTTGACCAGAACATGCGCATCGCGCAAGAAGAAATTTTTGGCCCGGTGCTAACTGTGTTCAAAGCCAAGGGGCTTGAAGACGCAATTCAAATCTCCAACAACGTCAAATTTGGGCTATCTTCGTCCATCTACACTAAAGATCTGACCCAAGCCTTCCAATACATCAACACGGTAGACGCAGGCATGGTCCACGTAAACGCCCCAACGCTGGGCGGCGAAGTACACCTGCCTTTCGGCGGCCTAAAATCCTCGGGCGTGGGTCAGCGGGAGCAAGGAGTAGAGGCCTTCGACTTTTTCAGCGAGGTAATTACCGTTTACATCGACCATGCTGCTGCAGCCAGGCAGCAGGCACGGTTTATTTAGGGGTTCTATGGCTTTGGCCCAAATGCAGATTTCACTCGTGGTTTAAAATTATAAAGGTGAAACAGTTCATCAATAGCACTGTAAGGTAAGAACTGATGCTATACGATTCTCAAGGCAACTATTTGGTGGGTCCCGAGTTGCCACTGAGTACAAAGAGCTTGAAACCGATACCCAATGAGCAACAGACGCAAAAAAACCCGGCTCGGATGTAAGCCGCGCATAACATGGTAATGACTTCACATCCTTCCGCCTCAGTTCGATCGCTAAGAAACTATCTCAAAACAGCAGCCGCCACTGTCGGCGGTACCACAGGAGTGCACAAGCTAATTGGAGCAGGCCAAGGAAATTAGATGCCTTC